>DAOTWO010000417.1:0-1662 GCA_034435855.1 Thermomicrobium sp.
CCGACTTCTCGAGCCAGTTCCTGGGCCTGGCTGCGACGGAGCGGGGCAAACGCATTCGTTTCACTGCTGGCCAGCATGACGATGTAACGGGCTGGTGGCCCGTCGGCACGAGCCGCGGTGATGGCCGCGACGAAGAGCTGCAGGGCAAGAGCAAGTGCGATGGTCGAACGGATCCAACGAAACGCTGTCATGAGCCCTCCTCTCGGTCGAGGGTCGTTGTCGCCCCCTAGGGAGGGATGTCGGGCGCGGTGCCGAGCAGGCAGATGTGCGGGTAGTCGGGGACAGTGATGAGTGAAGAGAGGGGGACACCGTATGAGGATGAAGGTTCAGTCCAGAATGACTGACCAAAATGTCCGGGGTGATGCAGGACCGTGAGGAGTCACCCGTGTGGTTCCCTTTGCCGAGCCCTGGATGCTTCATCGAGTGGGCTTTGCCGCCCGCCCGAGCGATATGTTTCACGCCCTGCGAGCGTGACCGGCGTTGCCGAACCAAGGAGTGGGAGACGTGCGACGACGCGTCGTCAGTGCTTGTCCGCGCTGGGATGAGCACGGAGCCTTGGAGTGCCAGACCAAAAGGTTTGGACCCGGGAAATGGTCGAGGATGCTTCTTCTGCTGTCTCCCGAGCATTCTGTGTCGCGGGGGCCTTGCGGTAGGGCGAAACCGTGCAGTGGGTGATCTCACTGTGGCCGTCTAGTCTCGCGAGAGACGTGAGAATGGAGTACTGCGGGACTTGATCGCTCGCGCTCATCGATCACTTCCTGCTACGAGATGGTTGATGCTCGTGCACAGCAAAGTGAGTCGTGCGTTGTTCGTCATCAGGTGGTGAAGGAGCGCGGTTGAGTCTTCACCATCACCGCAGATTCTCGGAAGCCGGTCGGGTGGGACGGTCTCTTATGTGCTCACAGGCGTGATCAGGCTTCTGCGGGAGGAGCAGTAGGCGTCGGGGAGTGAACGAAGAGGGATTTGGTGTCAAAAGGAAGGCAAGTAATTGTTCAGGGCTTCACTTCTCTGCGAAATCCACTGTGTTCTCTTGGTGGCGAGAGGGGAATCGCGCTCGAAAGGGATCATCTGCTGCTGGGGAAAGGTCCTGATGCCGGTAAGCTCCCGCCGGATGTCCTCCGCGATATCTGAAGGAGGGTCGGGTACGGCATGCACCGTGCTCCCTTGTTCCCTCTTGCACTCCGAATACTGTGCGGAAGAAACGGAAAAAAGAAGAGCAGAGGGAGACCAGCGCGTGACGGCAACGCCCAACCTCAGAATCACGCGTGACAAATTCCCTAGGGGGTGTGCCGAGCGCCCGAACGATTGCGGTGTTGGGCGCAGCGCGTCACGGTGGATTGTCTGGCCTGGGGTTCTTGCGGGCAGGGATGAGACGGAGTGCTGGCGTCGATTGTCAGCCCCAATGCGTGGGTTCCTCCCGGTGAGAAGTGAGCCGTGTCTCGCTGGTCATGGCATAGGCATGGAGGATGGAGTGTGGGGAGCGCTGTCGTGATGGCCGATTCCAGCACGATGACCAGGCGAGCAGGCGGCACGAATGCGTCGGCATACCGAGCCTCTCCGCTGACATTCGGCGTGATAATCGCTGGCACGCGGGCGAGCGATGTGCTGCACCTTGCACCGAGGGTGCTGGCGAGGTCGGAAGTCCGAAGGTTGCGGTGAACA
>DAOTWO010000418.1:0-3674 GCA_034435855.1 Thermomicrobium sp.
CCACCGAGCTGGTCGAGCGCCTGCAGTGCGAGTGCGCGGGCCTGGGCTTCATCGAGCGGCATCGTCGCTAGCTCCTTCCTTGGCTTTCTCAAGACTACTCGAAGCAGAGCGATTGTGTCGCCGTAGCGGCGATAAGCAGTGCGTGATGTGGGTAGCGCTCCACGGTGTCGACCACAACAGATGCAAGACCAGCGCTTTCCGGCACCGGTGATGGATCCGTGCGCTGGACTGCCAGTTGGGTGAGCGCGAGAGGTGCTCGTCGGGCGGGCATCATGCGAGCTCTTTGGTCTAAGTTCCAACGTCGTGAAGTGAGCGACAGGAGCGGCGAGAGCAGCAGAACTCTTGGCGTGCGGTGCTCGCGGAGATGGGAGAAGGGATGCACAAAGGGGCCGAGATCGGCTACACTTAGGATGAGTCCGGCGGGCAGTCTGCCGGAGACGTAGGGGCTGGTAGCTCAACTGGCAGAGCAGCGGACTTTTAATCCGCGGGCTGTGGGTTCGAGTCCCACCCGGCCTACCGCATCAAATCAAGAAAATCCTGCGGGCTCGTCCAGCGCCACTGGGCTTTGACCCAAACCGTGCCCCAAACGCGGTCAGGTCAGCGAGAGTGCGCGGTCGAGGGACGGCAGAGTGTCGCGAGCGAGTCCAGCAGTACCGCGGTCGTTGTCTTCCGTCATCGGCAGCTGCGACCGTCGTAGGATTGCATTCGCCACCCTGAGGTCGCACTTCTTCGGGAAGTGCGCGATCGGCTGGGATTGCGGTTCACCGTCGTCCATCGAGGACGGCCAGAACCTCGTCGTTGCTCGGGATATCCCTCATCGACTCGCCGTACCAGGCGGCGCGGACGATCCCATCAGCGTCGAGCACGATGACGGCCGGGAGCCGGCCAAGCCGAGTCAGCTTCACTTCTTGCCCAAAGCGCTCAGCGATCTGATGCTCTGGATCGGGAACCCCGTAGAAGGGGATGTTCTCGCGCTCCCAATACCGAGCAAGTGCTCGTGGACCGTCCGGTGCAATCGCCACGATCTCGACACCGCGCTTTTGAAACTCCGAATAGTCCTGACGCAACTGCGCCAGATGCCGACGGCAGTATGGTCAGCGGAGCCCGCGCAGAAGGACGAGCACAACCGGTCGGCCCCGCAGTGACTCGCTCCCGATCCGTTGGCCACCGGTGGTCACGCCTGCCCACTCGGGCGCTCGTTCACCAATCTGAAGTCGCTTCACGTTCCACCTCCGCCAGGAAAGCCCGTACGAGCGAGACAAATCGCTCAAACTCCTCAATGTGTGGTAGGTGCCCACTTCGCTCGAATCGTTCCACACGCACTGGACAACCGCGAGCTCGCCATTGTTCCACGAGGCCAAGTGTCCGCGAGGCAGGCACGATCCGGTCTCGTTCCCCAAGGATAACCAGTGTTGGCACGGTAAGGTCCTCGGCTGGAGGAGGGTGTGCCTCGGCGAGGCTTGCGGCGGTGACTCGCCAGAGTGCTGAGTCCCAGCCGAGCAGGCTGACCGCCGCCGCACTTTGCGCCCTTGCGTCGGCTGGCGGAGGACCCGCCCAGACGACTCGTTGGGCGAGGCGGAGTGCAAGCGGACTGACCATGCGGAGGATAGTGCGGCCGACCGCCGAAACCACCGGAGTGCGAACGAGCGGAGCCAGAAGTGGAGCACGCGGTCTCTCCCACGCCGGTGCGACGAGAATGAGCGCCGAGACGCGCTCGGGTGCGGCGCGCGCTAGGTCAGCAGCCAGACCTCCTCCCATCGAATGGCCAAGCACGTGACATCGCTGGATGTCAAGGTGATCGAGCAGTGCGAGGGTAATCGGGACTTGTGCCGAGGGGGCATAAGGATCCAGGCCGCGCCACTGGTCGATCTGGACACGAGTGAGCCCAAACCCGGGTCGATCGTAGGCGAGAACGAGACGATCCTCGGCGAGAGCGCGAAGAATACGTTCCCAGGTGAGGGCGCTGGACGCGAACCCGTGCAGGATCAGCAAGGGTAAACGGTTGCTGCCAGCCGTTAAGACGAAGAGCGGGAGACCGTCGAGAGGAACGATGGTCGGGTGCAGCGGGACACGCATTTCTCCCCCTTTCCAGGGATCATGGCAAAGCGGTCGCGCTTCTGGCAAGGGCCGTTCGGGGAGCCAATACAACGAATGGTCAGCTGCGGGCTGGTGAGCGCGGCCGAATGCCGCCGCCAGCCTTTCACCCTTCTTCGGGCGCACCGGCTGGGCTTCCTCGGGATGCTCTCTGAGCGCTCTGGGTGTGCTGACTATCGGAAGCCTTTGATTGGGTGCGTCAACGCGCCACCTCCCAGACAATACTTGCCGCCACGGGCGGAGAATGTCATCCTCGCCGCTCGGTGAGTCTGGCACGAGGAGAAAGGACAGGCACGCAATGTCCCACCTGACCCCGGAACTGCGAGACTTCCTTGCGGCACCGCGTTTCGGCGTGTTGGCGACGATTGCGCGGGATGGAACCCCGCGCCAATCAGTGATGTGGTACGAGCTCCTCAACGAGGAGACGATCCTGATGAACACCGCCGAAGGACGCGCAAAGCTCAGCGATCTTCGCCGCGATCCGCGCGCCTCGCTCTGCGTCGCGGATGGCTATCGCTATGTGACGGTGGTCGGGCGGGTTCAGCTAGTCGACGATCAGGAACGAGCGCAAGCGGACATCGCGCGGCTGGCTCTCCGGTACGTGGGCGAACAAGAAGCGAGTGCCTGGATTCCACAGTTTCGAGGGCAGCGGCGTGTCACGCTCCTGCTCCGGATTGAGCGCATACTGGCACACGGCTTTGCTGGGAACTGACACCATGGGAACAGGAGAGGTTCGCATCATTCCGATCCGGGGCATTCCGGAAGCACAGCCGGGCGACTCGGTTGCCGCGCTGGTGCTCACTGGGCTGCAAGCCAGCGAACTCACCGGCGAACCAGGTGATGTTCTCGTTGTCACACAGAAACTCGTCTCCAAGGCTGAAGGGCGTCTTGTTCGCTTGGCTGACATCGAGCCGTCGCCAATCGCCGAAGCATATGCGGCCCGCTGGGAACGTGACCCACGGCAGATCGAGCTGGTGTTACGCGAAAGTGTGCGGATCGTGCGTATGGACCGTGGGCTCATCATCGCTGAGACGCGTCACGGCTTCGTCTGTGCGAATGCCGGCGTCGATCTTTCGAATGTCACGCCTGGCTACGCCGCACTCCTCCCCCTGGATCCGGACCGCTCGGCGGCTACCATCCGACGTGAGCTCCGCGAGCGCGCTGGGTGGGAGCCAGCAGTGATCATCTCCGACACCTTTGGACGTGCCTGGCGGAACGGGATCGTGAACGTGGCTATTGGGGTAGCCGGTCTGCGGCCGCTGCGCGACTATCGTGGGCAACACGACTCTTATGGGAATGAGCTCCGGGTCACCGTCATCGCCGTCGCTGACGAACTCGCCGCGGCGGCGGAACTCGTGATGGGCAAGACCGAGGGCTGTCCGGCGGCGATCATCCGTGGCTTTGCCTATGAACCGGGCGATGGCACCGCTCGAGAGTTCGTCATGCCCCCGGAGCGCGACCTGTTCCGGTGACGTTGCGGAGTGCCGGCGAGCAGGTTATACTCCGCTCGCGTTTGGTAATCTGCCAACCGAAAGGGGGACGACTATGCCGGTGCGGACGGCGACGGCGACGTGGGAAGG
>DAOTWO010000419.1:0-5504 GCA_034435855.1 Thermomicrobium sp.
GGAGGTCGTAATCCGTCCGATAAGCGAGACCACACAACTCCTTCCAACCGAAGGGGAAGAGGTACTCGAAATCGATCGTTTTCTTCGAGTAGTGTGACAGCTCCTGGGGTCCATGTTCGCGCGTGCGGAGACGGTCCGGTTTGAAGCCGATCCAACGTAAGAAACGGGCCATCTCGTTCAACCAGTGATCGAAGTACTCCTCCCAGGTCTCTGGTCGGATGAAGTACTCAATTTCCATCTGCTCGAACTCGAGCAACCGGAAGATGAAGTTCCCCGGAGTGATCTCGTTCCGGAAAGCCTTCCCAACCTGCCCGATCCCGAACGGAATCTTCACGCGGCTGGTCTGGACAACTTGTTTGAAGTTAATAAAGATCGCCTGCGCAGTCTCCGGCCGCAAGTACACCAGCGTTGACTGCTCCTCCACCGGCCCAATGAACGTCCGGAACATTAAGTTGAACTTGCGCACGGGCGTCCAGTCACGTGCTCCGCAAACCGGACAAGCAAGATTCGATTCCTGAATGATGCGGGTCATGTCCTCGATGGACAGTCCTTCGGAGGAACGCTCCAGCTTTTCTTCGATGAGCGTGTCAGCACGGAACCGGCTTTTGCAGCGGCGGCAGTCGACAAGCGGATCGTTGAACTCTTCTACATGTCCAGAAGCCTCCCAGACACGCGGATGCAAAAGGATGCCACCATCCAAGCCGAGCATGTCCTCACGACGCTGGATAAAGAACTCCCACCAAGCATTCTTCAGATTGCGCTTAAGTTCGGCACCAAGCGGTCCGAAATCCCACGTGTTGGCGAGACCACCATAGATCTCGCTCCCGGGATAGACAAAGCCACGCCGCTTCGCCAATGAGACGATCGTTTCCAGACGAACCGTTGATGTCCGACCGGCTTCCATCGCGTCGATCCTCTCTCGCAGACACGCACAGCCCCTCGTCGCGGACGAGGGGCTGCCCTGGCTCGGACATGCCGTCTCAGGCGTCACCGAAAGGGCTCATAGTTGCCCCCATCTTCACCTCTTGATGGTAGCACTGCGGCCCTGCCGGAGCCCGCCCATCGCTCTGCAGTACTCGTTCAACAAGCCGGCGATAGACCAAAGTCGTGGCCGGGCTCACATGCCCAAGAATCCGCTGCACGTCGCGGAGCTCCCAACCGTTCGCGAGCGCCTGGACAGCAAAGGAATGTCGCAAGGTATGTGGCGTCACTTCTGGCAATCCCACGGCGTCGGCGTACCCTTTCAAGATCAACCAAAAGCCCTGTCGTGTCAAGCGTGTACCACGATGATTGAGAAACAACGCTTGTTCGAGTTTCGTTGGCCCAAAGACTGGCCGGCCATACTCGAGGTAATCACGCAGCGCTTCAATCGCGTCGCCCACAAGCGGAACACGCCGCTCGCGGCCGTTCGGTCGGCGGACAATCAGTTCTCCGTGGTTCAGATCGACATCTGACAAGTCCAACGCGGTCAGTTCACTCACGCGCAAACCAGTCGTTGCCAGGGTGACGAGCATCGCCCGGTCCCGCAAACCTTCGGGGGAACGATCAGCTGAAGCCGCTTGGATCAACAGCTGGATTTCATGAGGACCAATCGCATGCGGGGTGAAGCGCCCGGCCCGTGGTGCCGGTAATCCATGAGCAGGATTTTCGGGAAGAGATCGACTTCGGACGAGGTACTGACAGAACGACTTAATGGCCGCAAGCTTGCGGGCGGTTGTCGTATCCGCGTATTGCCGCTGCCTGAGGTAGTCCAGAAACGCGCTCAAGTGGTCGCTTCTCAAGGCACTCCACTCACGTATCCCCTCTTGTTCCTGAAGATATGTGGCCAATTGCTCCAGGTCGTTGCGATAGGCCGCCACCGTATTCGGCGAGAGTCCTCGCTCACGCACCAATCCAGCGAGGAACTGTTCAATCGCGTTTTGCATGAGTCCCGCCTCCACTCTCCCACATGCACGACCAGAAAAGACAAGTCCCACCCGTCGTGCCACCTACACCAGCTGTTCGAGCGGCATAAACGGCAGGCTGAACGCCTCAGCCACAGAAGGATGCGTGATCCTTCCTCTAAACACATTAACGCCTTTCGCCAGCGCTGGGTCGCGCTTGACGGCAGCAGTGAACCCAAGATCTGCCAGCTTCAGCAAGTAATGCAAGGTCACATTACTGAGCGCGAGCGTACTTGTCCGCGGCACAGCCCCAGGCATGTTGGTCACCATGTAATGCAGTACCCCGTCAACTTCATAGACCGGTGCGTCATGTGTCGTCGGTCGCGCTGTCTCCACACAACCACCTTGGTCGATCGACACATCCACGATGACACTCCCCTGGCGCATCACTGCCACCATCTCACGGGTGATCAGTTTGGGCGCTCGCGCTCCTGGAATCAAGACGGCCCCAATGACGAGATCCGCCCCGCGGATCGTCTCAGCGATCACCTGTTCACTCGACATGCGTGTCTGAAAACGACCGTGCAGGATCTGCTCCAGATACCGTAAACGCTCGATGTTGATGTCGAACAGAATGACATCCGCGCCGAGCCCAAGAGCCACTTGCGCTGCATTCGTCCCGACAGTTCCCCCACCCAGAATAACTACTCGCCCTGGCGCGACTCCCGGTACACCACCGAGGAGAACCCCACAGCCTCCATACGGTTCCATCAGATAATAGGCACCAACTTGAACAGCCAAACGCCCCGCAACCTCACTCATCGGTGCCAATAAGGGCAGCGACCCATCTGGTAACTGGACAGTCTCGTAAGCGATTGCCGTTACTTCCCGTTCGAGAAGAACTCGCGTCAACGCTTCGTTGGCTGCAAGGTGGAGAAACGTGAAGAGTATGAGACCGGGACGCAGAAGCGGGTACTCCGTCTCTATCGGCTCCTTCACTTTGACAATGAGCTCCGCCTCCGACCATACCGTTGCCGCATCGTCTACCAGCGTCGCTCCTGCAGCGACATAGGCTGCGTCGTCGAAACCGCTCCCAACGCCAGCACCCCGTTCGACAAGCACCGTGTGTCCATGGCGCACGAGCTCGCGAACACCATGCGGCGGTTGGGCAACTCGGTACTCACGCGGCTTAATCTCGCGGGGAATGCCGATGATCAAAGTGAAACCTCCCATCCGTCCATGCCGTTCACGCCACCCTGCCGTCCCATGCCGCATCTTCCGGCAGGACGGCGCTTATTGTCGCCGAAGACACTTCTCGTCCACAAGACACCCAGCAGTGCAGACCAGCAACCAATCAGCCAGGCATCCGGCGGGGGTTCGAACGCCGCGTATCGGCTTCACTCACGCCATTGATGATGACACCCTCGAGTGTTTTGCGGAAGCGAACTCAAGTCAACGCAGGGCGCAGAACTACCATGCAGTGACTCACGGTCCCACCGCCGCACAATAGGGTGTCACACTACCATCCCTGCGAATGTCTCCTGTGACTTACGGGCCTTGGCAGTCGGCACGACGCAAGTTGACGAGAGGCCTCTCAACTCGTTACAGTTAGTCCGTCAAGCCGGGACTCCCGGCTTAAGAAAGCGAGCAACGATGCAAGCGCTGTACATTGTCCCAATTCTTGCGATTCTCATCCTCGTTCATGAACTCGGCCACTTCCTCACCGCCCGCCTCTTTGGAATTCGCGTCCTCGAGTTCGGCTTCGGTCTCCCGCCACGTCTCTTCGGTATTCGCCGAGGTGGGGTGCTCTATTCCTTCAACGCTATCCCGCTTGGCGGTTTCGTCCGTGTCGTCGGCGAGGACAGCCGAGCGGATGACCCCGATAGCGTCCAAAACAAACCACGCTGGCAGCGCGCTATCTTCTTAGGCGCCGGTGCCTTGATGAACCTTCTTCTCGCCTTCCTCGTCATGATGCTCCTTGTCGGCTTCCGTGGCCAGCCACAGTTCCATCTGTACGTCGCGGAGGTGGTCGCCGATTCCCCTGCCGCTGCAGCCAGATGGCAACCGGGAGACCGTATTGTTGCGCTCGACGGTCAGCCCGTGCGTGATGCAAGCCAACTCATCGAACGGACCGAACAGGCTGCCGGGCGTCCGCTCCGCGTGACACTCCTGCGCGGAACAGAGCAAATCGAAACAACCGTTGTGCCACGCGAGAATCCGCCTCCCGGTCAAGGACGCATGGGAATCCGCGTCCTTCTGGAGCCAGCAGCACGACTCACCGTTGAATCCGTTCAAACGGGCTCGCCCGCCGCGATGGCGGGCCTTCGCCCGGGAGATCGCCTCGTTCGTATCGGCATGTATCCCATCGAAGACGCGGCAATCTACTCCCTTCTCCTGGAGCAAAACGCTGGGAAAACCGTCGAACTGACCATCGAACGAGAAGGGCAAACGACGACGCTCCAGCTCGCTGTCCCTCCATTGTCAGCCGGGGAATTACCCAACCTTGGCATGACGATTCGCCCGACACTTGTCACGGCACCTGTTCCACTGTGGCGTGTCCCGCTTGATGGCGCTGTCCAGACTGTTGTGCTTGTGGCGCAGATGGTGCAGGGACTTCTCATGCTCATCCGCGGGGAAGCATCGCTCACCGACATCGCCGGCCCGATTGGTATGGGCCAGTTAACATCAGAAATTCTCCAGCTTAGCCCCGAGCCAGCCTGGGTGACGCTAGGGCATCTCACAGCACTGCTGTCCGTGAACCTCGCAATCCTGAACCTGGTTCCCTTCCCCGCGTTGGACGGCGGGCGCTTGTTCTTCGTCTTGGTCGAAGCGATTCGTGGCCGCCGCATTCCACCCGAGAAAGAAGGTCTGATCCACCTCATCGGCTTCGCAATCTTGTTGACCCTCATGTTCATCGTCGCCTTCGTCGATATTGGCCGGTTGCTCAGTGGCGAGTCGCTCCTGCGGTGAGGTGCAATCGACACCCAAGAAGCGGATCATGCACAATTCATATGAAAGGACTCAGGGCGCTCCAAGCGCCAAGTCAGGAGGAGACCGAGTACGATGGCCTATCAGCGCCGCAAGACTCGACCAGTCTGGGTCGGTGATGTCCAGATCGGTGGCGATGCCCCGATCGTCGTCCAATCAATGACGACGACCGATACCCGTGATCCGCAGGCGACGCTCCGACAGATTCATGAGCTCGCGGATGCGGGCTGTGAGATCGTGCGCGTAGCAGTGCCGGATCGCGTCGCAGCAGCTGCTCTGGCGGAGATTGTCCCGCGTTCCCCGATCCCGGTTGTTGCGGATATCCATTTCGAGCACACGCTCGCTCTCAAGGCACTCGAGGCCGGCGTGCAGAAGCTGCGCCTGAATCCCGGCAACATTCGCAAGCCGGAAGAAGTCCGTGAGGTTGTCCAGAAGGCAAAGGAGAGGGGTGTCCCAATCCGCATCGGCGTCAATTTCGGCTCACTCCCGCCGATGACCCGCGAGTTCGTTGATGAGATGGCAGCACAGGGAGCAACCCAGACCGAGCTGATCGCCGAGCACATGGTGCGCACGGCACTCAGCCACGTGAAGATTCTCGAGGACCTCGACTTCGGAGACATTGTGATTTCCCTT
>DAOTWO010000420.1:0-1981 GCA_034435855.1 Thermomicrobium sp.
TCCTCCAGTGCCCAAACTGTTCTCTTAGCACTTTTGCTCTCTGTCGCCACCGGCACCAGTGCGTGGTACCTCTGGCGCTCAATGGCCCGCGGCCTTCTCGTCGAGTTCCTCGCCTTGCCCGCACTCGGCAGCCTCTTCCCTATCCTCGCTCGCGAACACCCACTCGCGTTGGTGCTGATGGTGATCCCGCTGCTTGGCCCCTACCTCGCCTTCCGCGACTACCGACAGCTCCACCATGAAACGCAGAGCACCTTCGAACTCCTTGCTGACCTCTTGGATCGCCGCGACCCCTACACCGCGGCACACTCCCAACGCGTCGCACAGCTCACAGCACTCATCCTTGACGAGTTCCCAGAACTCACCGTCGAAGAACGCGAAGCGATCATCTCTGCCGCTCGCATTCACGATCTCGGGAAAGTCGCAACCAGCGACCTTATCCTGCGTAAACCAGGACGTCTCTCCGACGATGAGTTCGCAGTGATCCAGCGCCATCCGGTCGATGGAAGCGAGATCCTGCGCCATTTGAGTCCCTACCGGCATATCGTAGAAATCGTTCGGCACCACCACGAGCGCTGGGACGGTCGTGGCTATCCGGACGGGCTCGCTGGCGAGGAGATTCCTTTCGGTTCACGCGTCATCGCAGTTGCGGATACGTATGACGCCATGACCACCGATCGCCCGTACCGGCGTGCGCTCACGCACGAAGAGGCGATAGCTGAGCTCCGCCGTGGCGCCGGATCACAATTCGATCCCGCCATTGTCGCCGCCTTCGAACGCGCCGTCGCACGCGCAAGCGCAGCCGTGCGCGAGAAGGCAGCAGTTTCTCTCTCCTAACCGCGTTGAGCGCTTTGACTGTTGACGCTAGCCCCGCACAGCACTGCCGTGTGTCGGTCTCTGTTCCGCACCGTGTGACCTTCTCGGCTCCACGCCAAGAAAGCGCCGTCATCCGCGTGGCGGCGATCTGTCCTGATAGACGCCTGCGCTGCGAGACCCTCATTTGCTAGGCTGAGGATGAAAGGGGCGAGTGATGCGCTTCGACGTCTTTACGATCTTCCCATCGATGTTCACCGGCTTCCTCAACGAGAGCATCCTCAAGCGCGCGCAACAGGCGGGACTCATCCAGATTGCGCTCCACGATATTCGCGCCTGGGCGACCGACAAACATCGCACGGTCGATGACACGCCGTACGGCGGCGGACCAGGCATGGTGATGATGGCACCGCCCATCGTCCACGCGGTGGAAAGCGTGCTCGGTGATGCGCTGGCAACAACCCCCATCGTCATCTTGAGCCCGTCCGGTGAGCTGTTCACACAGCAGGTCGCTCGAGAGCTCGCCCAGTATCCGCGCCTCGCGTTGATCTGTGGTCGCTATGAAGGGATCGATGACCGTGTGCGCATTATCCTTCAAGCGCGCGAACTTTCGATTGGTGACTATGTTCTGACCGGTGGGGAACTAGCAGCAGCGGTGGTGATCGACGTCGTCAGCCGGCTTGTCCCCGGCGTCATCGATCCTGAATCGCTTGCGGAAGAGTCCCATAGTTCCGGACTGCTCGAATATCCGCAGTACACGCGCCCGCCAGTCTTCCGTGGTCTTGCTGTCCCGGAAATTCTCTTGAGCGGGCACCACGCGAAAATTGCTGAGTGGCGGCGGATGATGGCGCTCTGCCGGACAAAGGCACGGCGGCCTGACCTCTTAGAGAAGGCTCCGTTGACGCCGCGTGACCATCAATTACTCCAGCAGTGTCCACCAGACCCGTTTGCTCACCTTGGCTCGATTGTCAAAGAAACCACTGAAAGGGGGTCAAGTGCCACCGACTGAGCCGCGCTCACTTATCGGGTGGATCGTCATCGGTTTTCTGGCGGGCTGGCTTGCCGGGCTTTTGACACGCGGCCGCGGATTTGGATGCCTCGGAAACGTTGCAGTCGGACTCGTCGGCGCCGTCATTGGTGGCTATCTCTTCCATTTGCTCGGCCTCCGCGG
>DAOTWO010000421.1:0-3439 GCA_034435855.1 Thermomicrobium sp.
ACCACCAGGACTTCCGGATACAGCCGCTCCGCCAACCGCAGACTGAACTCGTACGCTCGTACCGCGTCTGTGGCGAAGGTTGCGTGCGGCCCGTGTTGCTCCGTCGCTCCGACCGGAATCACGACCAGCCGGATCTCAGCCATCGCCGCCTCAAGCTCCGGCCAGGTCATCTCCCACAGGACATACCGTTCCTGCGCGTCCATCGTTCCCGTATCCTTCCTCTGCCGCCCCAACTGGCGGCACGCAACCAACAGCATCGCATCGTAGCACACGGGGGATCAGGCGCTATGTTCTCGTCTCCCTCTTATGTTCCCATCGCTGACTACGCGCTCATCGGCGACGGACGCACCGCCGCCCTCGTCTCCCGCCAGGGCTCTATCGACTGGCTCTGCCTCCCCCGCTTTGATTCCGATCCGGTTTTCTCCCGGCTCCTCGATGCGAACCTCGGTGGCTCCTGGGTTATTACGCCACAGGACATCCAGGCCATCCATCGCGCCTACCACCCCCACACCAATGTGCTCGTGACAGAGTTCACCACTGCAACTGGCCAGCTTCAATTGACCGACTTCTTCCCTGCGCTCACCGAGCAACAGAAACGTCACTACCCCGTCTCGCAAACCCTTCTGCTCCGCCGGCTCCGCTGCACTGCGGGACGCGTCTCGGTCAACGTGACCATCCGCCTTCGTCCCGGCTTCGGCCGTTGGACGCCAGAGCTCCGGCACTTCGCCGAGCACTGGTACCGGGAGCACTGGTACCGGTACGGCTGGGGACACAGTGCAGCTGTGCTGTACGCGAGTGTCCCCCTGGAACAATACGGGAGTGTTCTCCGCAATACTTTTGTTCTCGAATCTGGTCAGTCCGCTGACTTCGCCCCCGCGTATGCCGATGAGGCACCAGTTGAGCTCCCGGTCCCTGTCCTCTTCGATACCTTTGAACGACTGACTGTCGACTACTGGGTTAGCTGGGCAACCCGCTGTGCCTACACCGGCCCCTACCGTGCTGCAGTCGAACGAAGTGCCCTTGCCCTCAAACTCCTCACCTTTGCTCCTTCTGGCGCGATCGTTGCGGCTCCGACCACCTCACTTCCCGAGTGGCCAGGCGGTCCACGGAACTGGGACTACCGCTATTGCTGGCTCCGCGATGCCGCCTTCACCATCCGTTCCTTACTCAGCTTGGGCTACCACGAGGAAGCCGACGCGTTTCTCGACTGGATCCTCTACGCCACGCGTCTCACGCAACCAGAGCTCCGCGTCGTCTATACCCTCTACGGCGATCCGCACATCCCGGAATACGACCTTGTTGACCTCGACGGCTATCGCAGCAGTCGTCCCGTCCGTCGAGGGAACGCTGCGTCCCGGCAATTCCAGCTCGATGTCTATGGCGAAGTAATTGATGCCTTCGCTCGCTATCGCCTCTTTGGCCGCCAACTCGACCGCGACGACTACCGGTTCCTCCGCGGCCTCGCTGGAGTCATCCTTCGTCGCTGGCACGAACCGGATGACGGCATCTGGGAAGTTCGCTCTGGCCGCACCCATCACGTTCACTCAAAGATCATGGCGCTCGTCGGGCTCCGCCATCTCGAGCGTCTCGCCGCCCTCGACCGCCTCCGATTCCCGCTCGACCGCTACCGCCGCGCCGCGGCCGAACTCGAGCGCTGGCTGATCACGTACGGCGTCGACCCAGCCCGCAACGCTTTTGTCGCCGTGCCGGGCGGCGGGCCTGATGCCGCACTACTCTGGGTGGCACTCCAAGACGTCTTTCTCACTCCTGACCACCCGTGGGTCATTGGCACAGTTGAGACGATTGTTCGCGAACTGGCACATGGCGACCTCCTCTACCGCTACCGTCGTCCGGATGGCCTTACCAGTCCAGAAGGAGCGTTCGTCATCTGCTCCTTCTGGCTCGTTGAGGCCTTGGCCCGTATCGGTCGCCTCGACGAGGCACACCGACGCTTCGAACAGTTGCTGGCCCGCGCCAACGATGTCGGCCTCTATGCTGAGGAGATTGATCCTGAAACCGGCGAGCACCTTGGAAACTTCCCCCAGGCCTTCAGCCATATCGGCCTCGTCAGCGCCGCACTCGCCCGCGAGGAAGCTGCCCAACGCTGGTCAGCGCCCCGCCTCGCCGCGAGCTGATTCACCGGCTGAGCAAAAAGCCAACCACCGCGCCGTAGAAGACGTGTCCAAGAAGCGTCGCTACTGCTGTTCGCCGTCCGTAGTTCAGCCCCGCAAGACCGGGAGGCTGCAAGTGCCGCGTCGGATCCGGCCCCGTTCGCTCACTCGCCATGCGAGGGTGCACCCCCGGTAGGCCAGGCAAGACCACCAGGAGAACAAAGAGCGCATGCCAGAGCCCCAAGACTGCGCCCAACCACCACCGAGCTCCGCCCAACAGCCAGAACAGGCCCGCATAGATGAACGCGAGTGGCCAGCCAATAAGAAGATGCAGGAGCACGCCAAGGAGTTTGGCCCGTTCGCGGTCACCAGTGAGCCACAACCCTCAGGATGAGCGGTAAGTCCATCCGCGTCAGCCCGGCAAGTTGGCTGCCCCGCAACACCACCGTCAACACGATCGTGCCGACCAAACCTGCGAGGAGAATTCGTGCCAACTCCTGCATCGTCACCTCGACTGTTCCCGCGTGCTATCCTCACATTCCGCGCACAAAGGCTGCGCGGAGGAGTGCCGCTATGCCCTTCGTCATGGAGCTCCAGCCTGAAGGATTTGTGCCCGCGGTCCGCTGCGACCACTGCGGTAACAGCGTGTCCGCCGAAACCGGTCTCATCTTGTGGAGTATTGACTCCCCTCGCGCCATCGGCGGTGCACCGGTCTTTGTCGTCTGCGACCAGGACTGCGCCGACGCTCTTGCAGCCCGCTCTCCGGAGTCCCAGTTGGCCGCCATCGCCCTCGATGCCTACCTGGTGACCCTTGTCGAGGACTCCTTGGCAATCGACGCCGACGCTGTCCGCGAGCGCGAGGAACTTGCCTGGGCAATCGAGCGCACCCGTGATGAAGTCGACCAAGCACTCGACTAACGCCCTACCGCCGCACCATGCGTCGGACAGCGAGCGCCGCCAGCGCTACGAGGAACCGTGCACCGATCCCGGCATAGACCAGTGCTCGTACCGGCCAGGGCTGCCGCGGCGCGTAGTGCCGCCGGTAGAAGAGCGCCATCGCTCGGTAAAACTCCCAGAGGACACGCGGATCTCTTCGTCCCCACGATCCTCCTTTCAGGTGCAGCGCCTGCGCCGCTGGCTCGTACCGTACCCGCCACCCCCGCGCCTTGATGCGGTAGGCCCAGTCCAGATCCTCGCCATACATAAAATACGCCTCGTCCAAAAGCCCAGCCTCGGCAATCGCCGAGAGCCGCACCAGCATGCAGGCCCCACTGACTGCATCGACGTCTGCCGGTGTATCTGGGTCAAGAAACGTTAAGTTGTACCGC
>DAOTWO010000422.1:0-1948 GCA_034435855.1 Thermomicrobium sp.
CCGACGAATCCGAGCGTCGGCTGTTCTCCCACGGTTCCACCCGTCCTTTCCCCGCTTCCACCCCGTGCACCGCTCATCATGCCGGACCACTAAGCGCCCCTGCAAGTCCGCGTCTGTGCGACCACCCGCACAGTCGCTAATCCGCAGACCGTCGCGCGACCGACCAGTGGGTATCCGACTCCTCTCCTCTAGAGCACTCTCGTTGACTCGCGGTCCTTTCACCACCGCTTCCCATACTGGTCTCCGACCAATGGCGAGATGACGAGGTGTCACCAGTCTACGCATGAGAGCATCGATGATTCCTCTCACCGTCTGGGCAGACACATGTGTCGCGCGCAGACAGGCCCCCGCAATCCACCTCAGCTTAGTAGTCAGACGCTGGAGTCGATGATCCGTCTCCGGCTCGTGACATCCCTGACCACCGTTCGTGAGCAACGGAGCCAAGGCGTACCTTGTCGGAGCCAGTTGTGTGTCGTGGTACAGGGCCTTCACGGCCCACGTCGCACGGCTACCTCAGCAGGATGAGTGACACTCCAATCATCCTCCAATTGCACTTCTACGCGGACAATGCAACACACCCCGTCTACTTCGCCTGCACAATGACCACCAGCGATCAGTGCTCCGATACCTCGCAGGGGCACCGCAGTACTACCCAAGCGGGAAAGTAGCTCCCCCGACCCACAACTGGTAGACCGTCACAAGTGAAGCGCACCCGCGTCGTGCGGTATCCACCAGTAGCCTTTTGCGGGGTCGCGGCGATTGTGGCGCCCGCAAGGAAGAACTCGTCGCGCTGAAACTCCAACCACACGAGTCAGAGGTGCTCCTCGAGGGCTGCAGTAACAGAGTCCCTTAAGAAACGCGGAGTACTCCCCACCCGAGTACCCTCACCATCTGTCAATCTTCATCTCGCTTAGGAGAAAACAGCCTCTTCCTAATGGTAGTTCGCTCCTGCCGCAAGACATTGTGCGCCCGAGTTACTACGACCACAAAATGCGCGGATTGCTCTTTCACGTGTCGCCAGCCGACCTTCCAACAAGCGCCACTCTGCCGACCGGTATGCGCTTCCGCTCCAGCCCTCGCAGCCAGACTTCGCCACCAGGGGTCAAACACCACCGTGGACGATCACAGTACTGGTGCGTACGGCGAATAACGCTCACGTCGCCACCTGATCGGACACTCCACACCTGCTTTGTCAGGAGCGTGGGTATCACCGCCCGAGAAATCGCCTCCGCCTGCAACGGCAGCAACTCAACTCCGTGATTGCTCCTCACGCAGCAGTAGGCCAGCAGAACACCGCACTGGGGAACCAGCCACTCGCAACCGCTCGACACTGTGGCGGCTCGCAAAGCGTCCCTGTCCCGTCACTCGATCGAGCACGGTTTTTCATCAGAGCTCGGTTACTGCAACGGTATTCACTCAACACCAGCGGCCCGCGTCACTGGTTGTCTTTTTTCTCCCCTAGATGCAGCGCAACGCCAAAGTCTTACCCGGCTCACACCCGCGCTCTCCACGAGCTCGGCGGAATTCTTCGCTTTCCCACCGCTCCGCTTCACGGTGTCGTCGGCTCCAGCCCACCGACCGGTACCGCCGTGACAATTAACCGCTGGTCATAACGTTCCGTTGCGGGGTTGTAGTTGCCAGCACACGTTATCAGGGTGAGCCGCTCTTCCGGAGTCGGTCCCACGATGCGCTCGACGGGGGCTCGTGCCTCCTCCACCGTCTCCAGCCCAGCCACACGGTAACGAGCCACTCTCCCGTCCGCCACCTCCAGTTCCACCACATCTCCAACGCGTAGCCGCCAGAGATCCCAGAACACCGCCGGGCCAACACCCACAAAGTCCACGTGCCCCGCCAGGACGATGTTGCTCCCCTGCCCCGGCAAGGCCGTGAAGTCGTACCATGCCACCTCCTCCGGCGCATCAGGCGCCACCATGCGTCGCGCTGCATC
>DAOTWO010000423.1:0-2505 GCA_034435855.1 Thermomicrobium sp.
AGCAGTCCTTCAGCCACGATGAGTCGACGCTCCGCAAAGAATGCAGGAGTGCGTGCTGCTGCGGCGATTGAAGCAAGCGGGGTGCCAGGAGGAAAACGTGTCGTCGCGAATCCGCTCGGGTCTTCGCGATTCGTGAGAGACGCTAGTGTCTCTCGCCGGAGAAGTTCGCTGTTGCCGTGGAGGACAGTGAGCATATTCGCCTCCGGTGTCCCACCCCGTCATCAGTGTATCGTTTCGCACGGGACACCAGCACGGAGTCGGTCTCTTGGTACGGGCCCGGAACACCGTGTTAGGATTGGTAATCCTCGTGTTTGCCAGTGTCCTTCCCCTCGCGGAAGGGGAAGTTTACGGAAGTGCGCCGTTCGCTTTGCCTTTCGCGGAACCTCCGGGAGTCTCAACCTGGTTTGTGAGTCAGTGGTACGGCAACACGGTGACCGCCTACCGCAATCGGGCCGTCCTTTACCGGGCTGGTCAAGGCCTGCATTTCGGTGTGGATTTTGCTGCCCGATGTGGCACGATCGTGCGAGCCATCGGAGAAGGTATCGTCGTCGCAGTCGATGGGCCATATGGTGCGGCGCCTCACAACGTCGTTATCGCGCATCCGAACGGGTATCGATCGCTTTACGGACACCTTCTGGAGCGCTCTCCGCTTCAGGTGGGACAGCGTGTTCAGCAAGGCGATCCGGTTGGCAAAGTTGGAGATCCCGCGAGCATTAACTGCGACCGAGCGCCGCATCTCCATCTGGAAATTCGCGACTCCAGTATGAGACGGGCCTTTAACCCGGTGTCCCTGATCGAGGCAGACTGGCGTCGGCTGACACTCGGGCTGACGCTTCCAGGGCAACGGTTCGTGTTGCCCTACGAAAGCCCAATGCAATGGCGAACGCCTTGGGATCAGCCGGACGTGACCTTTGGAGGGATACTCCTGAATGAGTGGCAGGACACCTGGCCACGGTGAGCGCGTGCTCTGGCGGTACTACCTACCGATTCTTGCCGCCACATTGTGTGGGATACTAGTGAGCTGTCGTTTCCAAGGCATAGGACCTGCCGCGTATCCGACGGCGTTATACTCCGCAACTGCTCTCCCTTCCAGTACTCCCGCTTCGTTGGACGGGATGGTGTCGACACCGACACCAACTAGCCGGAGAGAGCTACTGACGCGCACGGTGCCGAAAGAGGCGTTGGGGGATTGGACAGCTTCTCCTACAGTACAGCCCACTGCTGAGGATCGCAGTGAGATCGTTGCTGCAGAGTGCTGTGGTGTCTTTGCCTGGGCTGGTGTCGATTGGCTGCTGGTCTACGATGTCGAGCCGCGACCTGGTGGGTGGCTAGTAAACGTGGTATCAGGGGAGCGGCGTTGGATTACTCCACGATTTGGTGTTCCTGGTGCGGACGTCATTGCAGTCCCTGATCCGATTTCAGGGCGAACCACTCTGTTCAGATGGGATGGTTCAAGCGGTGGGACGATTGAGAACGGAGGAGCCATTGTCTACCCTGATGCGACCGGCCGCTGGATAGCTTGGTCTGTCGCGGAAGATTATGCAGTTCCGAGCTCGGCCGTCAGCCGTATCTCACGGGTCATGGTGTTGGATCGTGCAAGTGGTGAGACGCATTTCGTTGGACGTTTACGCGTGAGCGCGCTCGCATGGTCGGGTGTGGGCTCGGAGCTCCTTGTGGTAGGCGAAACTCCAGAGGACTCACAGACCGGGCTCTGGGTGGCGACACCGCCGAGCAGTGGTCTGCATCTTGTGAAGGAAGTTCGATTTTTTGTCAATCTGCGACCAGTCCCGGGAACTCGCAGTGTGCTTGTGACTCAAGTATTGTCTGGCGAACCGAAGGACGATGGCGTGTGGCTGATCGATCTCGACAGAGGAGCCCTACAGCATTTGTCGATCGAGACAAATTACCGGGTGGCGCAGAAGTCTGTATGGGTGCTTCAGTGGGGCGAGGAACACGATCGACTGATCGGCTATTCCCTTCCGGACCTGGAGGTGTGTGCATCAGCTGAGCTTGGCGATCAGGTTCTGTCCGACGTGTGGGAGATTGCCCCCGACGGTCGCTGGATAGCGTACTGGCGGACGAGTGACCAACGTGTGGTAGTCGAGCCACTACCAGGTTGCCACGCTGGCAGTCAAGGCTGAAGGCGCGACGAACTGAAACGCGGGAGGAGCGGGCGGAGCAAGGCCAGTTCTTCGTTACGAATGGTTCCAGTGAGACGAAGCGTAATGATGTAAAGGAGAACGGCAAAGGGTATCGAAAGCCAAAGCAGGCCTGGTACAACAAAACCTCCAAGGTATGCGACTGTAAAGGCGAGGAATGGCCGCAGGAGGAGACTTTTCCAGTCAATCGCACCCAAGCCCTGCTGGAGTGACCTGCGGAGGAACGAGAACAGCACAAGTTCGGTCAGGACGGTGACGACTGCAGCGGCACGATAACCGAAGAGTGGTACACCGATGAGATTTGCGGCGACATTGAATGCCGTCGCCACGGCATATGCCGGAGCGA
>DAOTWO010000424.1:0-2555 GCA_034435855.1 Thermomicrobium sp.
GATCTCCTCCACGTGGGGCATCTTCGTTCCCTCGAAGCTGCCCGGCGACTTGGTGATGTCCTCGTTGTCGCGGTGAATGACGACGCTTCCACGCGTCGACGCAAGGGACCAACAAGGCCATTCGTCCCGGCCCAGGAACGGGCTGAACTCCTGGCTGGCCTCGCCTGTGTGGATTACGTGACAGTCTTCCCCGATGACACGGCAGACCGAGTGATCCAGCTCCTCCGACCGCATGTCTACGTGAAGGGTGGAGACTACGGGGTGACACCAGAAGAGCTTGCCAGTGGAAAGCAACCACTCCCAGAGGCGGAGTTGGTTCGTGCACTCGGCGGAGAGGTCGTCTTGATCCCGTACGTTCCCGAGCGTTCAACCACAGCACTTGTCCGCCGGATCCTTGCTGCCTATGGCTGTGCTGGAAGCGGCGACCGACTGCTCTCCAGTGAGGAGACCGACCAATGATGCTCCCTGACGACGGGCCTCTCGGCGAATGGGCCTTCGGGGGATCGTGCACCATGTTGTTCTCCCCCTGCGTCTGAGCGATTGCCTGGAGGGCCCATCAGCACCAGTTGGCTCTCCGTCGCTTCTATCAGAGAGTTGCCAACGCGGCCAGGTTACGTGCCGCACTCGGTACACTCCTGCTGGCTCGGGTGAGCGGGCAGGAGCGAGAGTGTGACACGCGATCCCACACCGTCGGCGACTGAGACAGGTTTGGCAGAAGCCGCGCACCGCGAGCGGGCTCAGGTCGCGCGTGCGGCTGGGGTGCTCATGGTCGGCGTAGTGCTCAGCCGCATCCTCGGGCTCGTGCGGGAACAGATCACTTCCTACTTCTGGGGAACGACGAACGAGGTTGCGGCATTTACCATTGCAGATAACGTCCACACAATGCTCTTCGACCTCGTGATCAGCGGCATGCTACAGGCCGCACTTGTCCCGGTGCTGAGTACCTACGCGGATCAGCGAGACGAGTTCCGCCGCATCGTTGGTGGTCTTCTGATGTGGGTGCTGCTCGTCGTTGGTGGGGCAGTCGCGCTGGTGGCCCTGGCTGCTCCCTGGGTCGTCTGGGCGATGACAGCGCTCGGCGGCGGAGAGGCAGCTCGGGGCGCTGCGACATTCCAACTGACGATTCGGTTGGTCCGGCTCATCGTGCCCGCGGTGCTGTTCCTGGCCGTCTCCACAGTCCTGATGGCTGCGCTCTACGCATTGCAACGCTTCACGCAACCGTCGCTTGCGCTTAGCGTGCGTAACGCCGCAATTGTTACCTGCGCACTCCTGCTCGGGCACACGATCGGGATTGCGAGTCTGGTTCTTGGGGTGCTCCTTGGCGCGCTCGGTCTCGTCGTGCTGCAGTTGTGGGGGCTGCGTGACAGCCTGCCGAGGTTCAACCTCCAGCTCTGGCACCCAGCGATCCGCCGCATCTTCATCCTCTACTTGCCGATTTTTCTTGGTCTCTTCGCGAACACCGTAGCACTGACGATTGACCGGAATTTAGCGTGGGGAGTCGACCCACATGCGCTCGGCGCGATGCGTTATGCAACGGCCCTGAACCAGATGGTCCTCGGCTTGGTGGCTGCTGCGACCTCGCTCGCTGCGTTGCCGACCCTTTCGCGACATGCTGCAGCAGGCGACGAACACAGCTATCAACGGACACTCTCGCTGGGGCTCAAATTCGTGGCGCTCTTGATTTTCCCCGCAACGCTTGGAATGGCAGCCTTGAGCTGGCCGGTCGTCACGTTCCTCTTCTATCACGGTGCGACTGATCTGGAGGGAGCGCGAGCGATCTGGATAGCTTTGCTCGGCTATCTCCCGGGGACACTCTGTGCGGCTTTTGACCAGGTGCTGATCTTCGCCGCCTACGCGCGGCAGAACACGCGGATTCCGGTGCTGGTCGGTGTTTTCTCAGTCGGGGTCTATTTCGTCGTCGCACTAACACTGGTGCGCCCACTCGGCATGCTTGGGCTGGTACTGGGCAATACCGCGCAATTTATCGCACACACGCTCGTCATGTGGTGGATCTTGCGCCGCTGGCTGGGTCGGGTCGGTGACGGAACAGTTGCCCGGACACTGCGGGCAGCGGGAATCGCTTCACTGGTTATGGCACTCATCGTCACAATTGTGGTGCTGACGATTTCCCACTGGGTTGTTCCAGAACAACAATCTCTGCTGGCGCGGGCAGCACTTGTTTCCCTTGGCCTGATGGTGGGCGTTCTCATCTATGGCGCTGTGCTTCGGCGCTTCCAGGTTCCCGAGTTCCAATTCTTGCTGCAAGCGCTGCGTACGCGACTTGCCTGAGGTAGTCGTTGATGTGCGTTTGCGGGAGTCTCGTGATTGCTCGTCACGTCACGGAGAAGCGGCACGATCCAGATGCGCACTCATCCCTCGGGCGCACCGTCGGGATGTGCACCACCCACCTTGGGTGGAGGCGAGGGACCTTACTGCTGTTGAGTTGGGCGTGAGAGCGACTCTCGCATCGCAGTTCCAGATGACTCTGCTCCACCTTCTGCGGTGGCATCACGGACACTGTGTCGAAACTCGCGAATGCTACGGCCGATCGCTGC
>DAOTWO010000425.1:0-5284 GCA_034435855.1 Thermomicrobium sp.
GTTCGACGTAGGCCACCTGCCCGGCTGCGTCGCGCGGAATCCCGATCCCCACTGTCATCACCAGCTCGCCGCCGCAGAGCCAGACCGTCGGATCCTCCAACTCACAGACATGCGCCCAGGTAATCGGCCGATCCAACCCCTTCTCGCCAGCCACGAACCGCGTCCTGAGTTCGGGATGCTCCAGGAGCTCTCGCACCGTGATACCCATCACGCCCCCACTCATCCGGTCTGCGGCATCGTGTCGACACCGCAATGATAAAGGAGCACACGCTGCCCCGGCGGGCGACCAAGCTTGGGCCCATCGTCGTTGACCTGACGTCATCCCTTGCCAGGTCACTGCAGCAGGATTTCTGGTGGAAATCGCTGCTGGAAACTCCCGTCCAAAGACATCCGAAGGACCCGCGCAGGCGATTCCATGCGCACCTTGCCAACCAGTGTTTGACAATTGTCCAAGGATACTGCCCCCACCTCAGACACTCGACGTATTGCGCAGGTAGCTCCAACGATTGTATGAAGAACGTATCGTCCGCTCACGCTGTCGCGGGCCGGGTATCACTTCCGAACCCGCACAAACGGAGGTCGCTGATGGCCAGCCACATGGATCGAGCCCTTCCCACGCTCCCTGGTCGCTTCTACGCCGACCCTGACATCTTCCGTCAAGAACAGGAGCAGATCTTTGCCCGTTGCTGGACATGCGTCGGGCTCGCCACAGCTGTACCACAGCCGGGCGACTTTCTCACCACCGAGGTGGCCGATGAGTCAATTCTCATCGTGCGCGGGCAGGATGGCCACCTCCGTGCTTTCCTGAATGTCTGCCGCCACCGCGGCGCACGTCTTTGCGTTGAGCCGCACGGAAACCTTGCCGGCCGTGTCATCCAGTGTCCCTATCACGCCTGGAGCTACGCGCTGGACGGACGCCTCATCGGTGCACCAAATATGCGAGATTCGGTCGGCTTGCCGGCAGCGGCTTTTGGTCTCTCTCCCGTCCCCATTGCTGTCTGGCATGGTCTCATCTGGGTGAACCTCTCAAGCGATCCACTGCCAGTTGAATCACAGTTGGCTCCACTCATCAGCGAACGCTTGGGTTCCGTGGAGAACCTCGAACGCTACTCGATGGAGACACTCTCTATCGGGGCCACCGTGACCTACGACGTAGCCGCCAATTGGAAGCTCCTCGTCGAGAACTTCATGGAGTGCTACCACTGCGCCGTCGTGCACCCGGAGCTGAGCCGCCTGGTGCCGAGCTTCCGTGCTGGCTACGCCTATCAGGAGGGGATTGGCGCGACCTTCGCTGAGGGGGTGGAAACCCTCACCCTCAACGGCCGACGCACCCGCCCGCTCCTGCCCGGCCTACGCCCGGAGGACGACCGAACATACTACGGCCTCGTGCTCCGCCCCAACGTCTTTGTGAATCTCCATCCGGACTATGTTCTCATCCACCGGCTGGAGCCACAGGGACCAGACCGCACGCGGGTGATCTGCCAGTGGCTCTTTGCGCCCGACATCGTCGCCGCCTCAGACTTCGATCCCTCCGACGCGGTTGAGTTCTGGGATCTCGTCAACCGACAAGACTGGGCAATGTGCGAGCGCTGCCAACTCTCGATGCGCTCGCGCGCCTACGCCGAGGGTGGGATCTTCGCGCCTCTTGAGGCACACATTCGCCGCTTCAACGACTGGGTGCTCAAGCAGCTGGGTCAGGAGTGGGGAAACAATCCGTCTACCGCGGACGTGTGAGCAGACGGTCAGAGGAGAAAGGATCGGTTCGCGATGCCTTCGTATGATGTGCTGATTATCGGCGGCGGCAACCTCGGACTCTGGACGGCCTATCACTTGGCGAAGCGCGGTGTGCAGCGCATTGCCGTCTGCGAGCGCTACTGGGCTGGTTTCGGCGCTACCACCCGTTCGGCCGGAATCGTGCGTCAACAAGGTGGCTCGGAGACTGCAGTCAAGCTTGGCAAGTGGTCGCGTGAGCTTTATCAGGAGCTCGGGCGCGAACTCGGCCTTGGGAGCGGCTTTGTGGAGGTTGGCTACTACGTCATCGCCTCGAGCCCAGAAGAACGCGCAGCCTTCCAAGACCTGGTCGCCCTCCGCCAGCGCTGCGGAGTCGAAAACGTCTGGCTTGAGCCAGACGAACTGGCCCGGCGCGCCCCCTTCATCGATTGGAGTCGGTTCCTTGGTGCCACCTACACCCCGAACGACGGCTTTGTCTACCCGACGATCGTGGCCCGGAACATCACGCATGCCGTCCTGCGCGCAGGTGTGGCGCTCTTTGAGGAGTGCGAGGTCCTGGAGATCGAGCCGCTCGAGAGTGGCTACCGCGTGCGGACGAGTCGCGGTGTCTTTGAGGCCGAGCGGGTGGTCAACGCTGCCGGCCCGCGTGGTGCCCGCCGCATCGGCCAGCTCCTTGGCCTCGACATCCCGGTTTCGGCCGCGCGGCACCAGATCGTGAGCTTCCCAACCCGCCCGCCCGAGCTCCCGCCCTCGTTCCCGATGTTCTTCGTTCTCGCCCAGGGCTACTACGTGCGGCCGGACGAGCAGGGTGTGCTCCTTGGGATGAGCAACCCGGAGGAACAGCCTGATCCGACCGACCGCTTTCTCCTTGAGTTTGACTGGGACTACTTTGAGCGCCTGAGACCCCACTGGGAGGCTACCGTCCCTGCCCTGCGTGGGCAACCGATCGGCCGCGCCTGGACCGGCTCCATTGACTACACGCCGGATCATCTCCCGATCATCGATGAGCCGCGGTTTGGCTTCTACGTCCTGGCGGCCGGAGGTCACGGCATGATGTGGGGTCCGGCACTGGGGATGAAGATGGCCGAGCTGATCTTGGATGAGCGAGTGTCAGACCTCCCTGATGAGGAGATCCGGCTCGCCCGTTTCCAAGAGCCTGGCAAGGTGCGCGATACCATCGCGCTCCCCTTCCCGACGCGGTGAGGTGATGAGGGTCACGACTTGCGAGGAGGAGCCAACATGGCAGACCGCATCGATGCACTACTTCGTTTCCTGTTCCACCAGCAACGGCTGCGCCGCCGGGAGCTCTTGGTAGGAATCGCCGCAGCCGGGGCGCTGGCAGCCTGCCGGCAAGCTGCCACACCGACACCCGCCGCAGCGCCGATTGGTACTCCTACACCCTCAGAGGCTGGAGCCACACCAGCAGCCACCACAGCTGATACACTGCTCGTGCCTGGTTACGACGACCCCAACCGTTGGAAGGGACGCACCCTCGTCGTCACCTCCTGGGGCGGTGCACTCCAGGACGCATTGCGAAAGGCGATCTATGAACCGTTCTCCCGCTTGACTGGTTGCCAGATTGTTGAGGACACGACAGACGAAGCCAAACTCCGCACAATGGTTGAGTCGGGCCGCGTTGAATGGGACGTGGTCGACGTCGGGACTGAAGCCGTCATCCCGATGGGCCGGCTCAACCTGCTCGAGCCACTTGACTACAGCAAGATCGACACCAAGGACATTTTCCCGGAGCTGGTGCTCGAGCACGGTATTGGCTATTACTACTACTCCACTTGCCTGGCCTACCGGAAGGACAAGTTCCCGCAGAAGCCTCCGAACAGCTGGGCCGATTTCTGGGATGTGCAGGGCTTCCCCGGTGTGCGCGCCTTCCAGAAATACGCGCAGTGGGGCCCGATCGAGGCCGCCCTCTTGGCCGACGGCGTGCCGATCGACCAGCTCTATCCGCTCGACATCGACCGTGCCTTCCGCTCCCTCGACCGGATCAAGCCGCACGTCCGCGTCTGGTGGGAGGCGGGCGCGCAACCGGCCCAGCTCTTGAGCGACGGCGAAGTTGATCTAACCGACGCCTGGATTGCCCGTATCCAGTTCCTGATTGAGCAGGGCTCGACCGTCCTCGACTACACCTGGAACCAGGGACGCCTCTCCAGCGACTCGCTGGTGATTCCCCGCGGCTCCAAGAACGTCGATGTGGCCCACGATTTCATCAACTTCGCACTCCGCCCGGAGATTCAGCGGGTCTTCGCCATGATCTATCCGGACGGTCCAGCCAACCAGAAGGCGTTTGAAGCACTCCCCGCGGAGCGCTTACCTGTGCTTCCCAGCGCGCCAGAGAACAAGAAGGTGCAAGTGTACCCTGACTACCAGTGGTGGGCGGATCACCTTGACGCCGTCGTCGAACGGTGGAATGCCTGGGTTGCTGCGTAAACTGCACACGTTCCAGCACTCCCCGGGCCGGGCTCGTCGCGAGCTCGGCCCGGCTCCCCTCGTCAGCGGCGCTGTCCCCTGACAACGCCGCACCTCCAGGGGATTGGGTCATCAGCAGAGACCTGCCAACCTGGCATCTGCTATGATCCTTTTTAGGCAAACGGGAAGACTGGGGAAGGGATCAACATGGCGACTGAGCTCCTGATTACCACAACGACCGCTGTGGAGGGACGGCCGGTCAAGGAGTATCTCGGGGTGGTGACCGGCGAGGCAATCCTCGGCGCCAACATCTTCCGCGATATCTTTGCCAGCATCCGCGATATCGTCGGTGGCCGCTCCGCCGCCTACGAGAAGGAGCTCCGCAAGGCTCGTGAAATCGCCTTCCAGGAGATGGCCGAGGCCGCCCGGCAGCTCGGCGCAAATGCGGTAATCGGCGTCGACATCGACTACGAGACGATCGACATGGGCGGCAGCAACATGCTGATGGTGACCGTGTCAGGGACAGCGGTGCGGATCTGAGGAGGTCCGAGGAACGCGCTCTCCGTCCGAAACACTCGTCGGCAAGCCATGCTGAGCGTCGGTGCAGCGGCGCGCGGCAGGGCAGCCGATTCTCCCCGTCAGATCACCCTGGAGGATCACCTTCCCGTGCATTCGCCCCTGAACAGGTGGCAGCACGTGCACCCAGGCCATACCATGATCACTTCAACTGAGGGGTAAGAGAGAACGTCCGGATGGTACCGACCGTCCTGGGCATTCTGCTTCGCAACGGCCCCAGCAACGAGCAGGCTCATGCGCACCCCGGGCATGCAGCCCTCGCGCGGCAGTGCGAGGGTACGCCGTTGCCCTATTCCCCCAAACACGACGACGCGCGCCGATCGCCACAGTCCTTCCGTGGCGCTGGGCCCCGTGGCCACATCCTCCGCACTCCACCAAACGCCACCGCCGCCTCTCGAGGCGTTGGAAGACGGCGCCAGCGGGCGCTTGCCCTCCGCTCAGCTCAGCAGCTCGGCGATCCGGCGGTGCGCTTGACGGAGCGACCACACGACTTGGTTCTGCCCACGCAGAAGGTGCGTCCGTACGCGGTGCCAGCGGTCACTCCCTGGCGCAAGCC
>DAOTWO010000426.1:0-2213 GCA_034435855.1 Thermomicrobium sp.
CTCGGGAGCTTGACGAGATTCTCCAACGGATGGACGGTGCTGCAAGCCGCCGTGATTGGGCCTCTCTTGTGCAGGCCGATGCTGCCTTTCACGCTGCTATCGCTGTGGCGAGTCGACGACCGATCACCGCTCAGCTGCTTCGTCAGCTTGAGACACTGATCGCGCGCACAGTCATCTTGCTTGGATCGATCTACCCGGATCCGCAACTGCTTGTGCAGGAGCATTCACACCTCCTGGCGGTCCTGACAAGTGGAAAGCCGGAACGTGCAGAAGCTGCGATCCGCAATCACCTACTCGATGCTCGTACAAAGCTCCTCGCCTTGTTTGAAGAAACCTCACCAGTGGTCCCGACTCAAGTCTGACGTGAGGAAGGAGGGAGAAAAGATGCATGAGATACACCAAGCTGCGACGAGCGGCACACTGGTCTCGCGGCGGCAACTCTTCCGCGTTCTCCTTGGGATTTCGGCCGGTCTCGTCAGCGGATCACTGCTCTCCGCGTGCGGACAGGAGGCCTCTCGTCCAACGCCCACGGCGAGTGGGGGCAGCACCACGGGTGCTACTTCTACCCCCGCGACCAGTGGAGCACCGACGGTCGCCAGCGGTTCAGCTGGAGAACTGGTTGTCTACAGTTGGTACCAAAAATGGATCAAGGAGCAAGCCATCCCGGCCTTTGAGCAGGAGACTGGGATTAAAGTAACCTATCTTGGTGCCTACGCATCGAATGATGAATGGTGGGCCAAGCTCCAAGCAGGTGAATCGTGGGACGTTTTCATTCCATCAACGAGCTATGTCATGCGAGCTATGGCAGCAGATCTGCTCACTCCACTTGATTTGACAATGATTCCAAACTATCGAAACTTGATGTCCGAGTATCAAAACCTCGAATATTACGTGAAAGACGGCAAGACGTACGCCGTTCCCTTTGATCGTGTCTTCTACGCACTGGCCTATCGCACTGACGTCTTCTCGGAACCACCCGACTCCTGGGCCGTTACGTGGGATCAATCCTACGCAGGTCAGATCGCCCTCCATGACAATGCATACTCTCGCATTGCGTACGCTGCACTGATGATCGGAGACGACCCGATTCAACCAACTCGTTGGGACGAAATCCGACAGAAGCTTCTCGAACAGAAGCCCTTGGTTCGCAAGTATTGGAAGGATTACCAGAACGGGATGGAACTCTTTGTCAATAAGGAAGCGGTGGTTGGCCAGCTCACAGACGGACGCGTACGCATGGCACAAGACCTTGGCGCACCTGTTGGCTGGACTGTTCCCAA
The DNA here is from genome assembly GCA_034435855.1 of Thermomicrobium sp. Classification (GTDB taxonomy): domain Bacteria; phylum Chloroflexota; class Chloroflexia; order Thermomicrobiales; family Thermomicrobiaceae; genus Thermomicrobium. The sequence goes on from DAOTWO010000426.1 coordinate 1,281, forward strand.
GGAAGGTGTACTGATCTTCATCGATACCTTCGCGATCCCGAAAACAGCGAAGAACGTCGAAAACGCACACAAATTCATCGATTTCCTTTTGCGACCCGATATTCAGCTGCTGCAGCTACGAAGCATGCGGTACGATACTGTCAATGCGGCAGCCCGTGAGGAGTTGCCGGCTGAGGAGCGCGCTCGCTTCGAACCACCCGCCGGTGCCAAGTTGATCCTTGCTGACCTTGCCCCTGCTGCAGTACTTCAGAAAGCCTCGGAACTCTGGAACGAGATTAAGCTGGCATGAACGAAACGAACGCGCCTCTGAGACAACCATGACGGCGAGTCACGATGTCGAATTGATTACTGTCACGAAGTCTTTCGGCGAGGTCGTCGCCGTTGACTGCGTCGACCTCGCCGTGGAACGTGGCACGTTCTTAACCTTGCTCGGGCCATCCGGTTGTGGCAAGACCACCACCCTTCGCATGATCGGTGGCTTCGAACACCCCGACAGCGGCGAGATCGTCATCCGCGGTCAGCCCATGGGGAGGACCCCGCCGTACCGGCGTCCTACCTCAATGGTGTTTCAGAACTACGCGCTGTTCCCGCATCTGACCGTCGCCGAGAATATCGCTTATGGCTTGCGGGAACGTCGCGTCGACCGCACCACCATTCAGAGGCGTGTCCGCGACATGCTGGAGCTCGTAGCGCTCCAAGGACTCGAGAATCGCTATCCACGCCAGCTCTCCGGCGGACAGCAGCAGCGCGTTGCTCTCGCTCGGTCGCTCGTGATCGAGCCAGCTGTCCTCTTGCTCGATGAGCCACTTGGGGCACTCGATTTGAAACTGCGGCGGCAGATGCAACTCGAGCTGAAGCGCCTCCAAACACAGGTCGGCATCACGTTTATCTACGTGACGCATGACCAAGAGGAAGCGCTCACCATGTCCGACC
>DAOTWO010000427.1:0-7161 GCA_034435855.1 Thermomicrobium sp.
GAATCTTGGCGCTATTGATGCCGACGACTTCTCCTGCAAGATTCACAAGAGGTCCGCCTGAGTTCCCCGGATTAATGGCGGCGTCAGTCTGAATGAGTGGCCCGATCGCGGGCTCCCCTGGACCGGGTGTGATGGTACGGCTCAGCGCACTGACGACACCTGCAGTCACTGTTGGTCCGCCCTCGAGGCCGAGCGCGTTGCCAATCGCGACAACCCACTGGCCGACTCGAAGCTGATCGCTATCGCCCAACGATGCGACGGGGAGATTGTCCCCGTCGATCTTCACCACTGCGATGTCGTTCGCGGGCGAGCGACCGATCACGCGACCAGTGAACTGGCGCCCGTCACCGAGCACGACGAGAATTTCTTGTGCTCCGGCGATGACGTGGTCATTGGTGAGGATGTAGCCACGTGGATCGAAAATGACGCCGGATCCTACACCTTGCTGGATCTGGCCGAAGCCAAACAGGCCGGGCACGATGGCTCGGGTAGCGACGTAGACGACAGCTGGCGTCACCCGCGCCGCGACACTTTCGATCGCAGTTGTAAAGTCACTGTCTGGAGCTGGCGCGGGAGGGATCACTGACGGAGTGCGCGATGATGTGGAGCCGAGGGTGATCGGTGCTGCGCTAGCAGTGGGGGTTGCTGTCAGCACAAGGGGAGCCTGTTGTGTGGGACTTGCAGCGATACGGGTACGAAGACACCCGCTCCCGGCGATCCAACCAGCGAGGAAAGCGATCACTGCAATCGCTCCGATCATGCTGCGACGCATCGGTTCGTCATCCCTCCCTCGGCACCGCGGGTCGGTTCGCAGGTCAATCCTACGCCCCGAGCAGTGCGTATGATAGAGACGTCGAGCCGGACACGGCGAACGGGCAGGCTGGATGGGCACCGACGTGAGTGAAGCGAGCGACGCAGAACTGGTCGCGCGCGTTCGCAGTCGAGACCGGGCGGCGTTGGAAGTGCTCTACGACCGCTATGCGCGGTCGGTCTACTCGCTTGCGTTGAGTATCCTCCGCGATCCGGGGGCAGCCGAAGAGGTGACGCAAGAGTTGTTCCTTCACGTGTGGCAGTACCCGCAGCTGTACGATGCGGCACGCGGTCCATTTGGTCCGTGGTTGCTTCGCTCAGCTCGGAATCGTGCCATCGATGTCCTACGCCGGCGTACTCGCGAGCGGCAACTCAGCTGGCGCCTGGAGATGACGACACATGTCAGTGATCAGAATGATCCCGACGATACCGCGCTCCAGAACGAGGCAGAAGCCCGTGTTCGGCAGGGGCTCGCTGAGCTGGACAGCGGTCTGCGACAAGTGATCGAGCTTGCGTACTTTGGAGGGTTAACGCAGCGGGAGATCGCCGAGCGATTGGGTGTGCCGCTCGGAACAGTGAAGACGCGGGTTCGGACGGCACTGCAGCGTCTCGCGGCAGCATTGGCGGGGGACCGGGAGCCATGGACGGATACGCGGTGACAGAACATGAGCAGGAACTCGTGGAGTACGCCCTCGGGGAACTCGATCCCGAGACGGCAGCACGCGTTGCCCGACATCTTGAAGGATGTGAACGCTGTCGGGCAGAGCTCCTTCGGATTGAAGAGGCACTCGGTTGGCTCGGGACGGCGGTGCCACAAGTTGACCCCTCACCGGCGCTGCGCGCCCGTGTCCTCGCTACCGCTGCGTTCGAGGGACGCCAGCGCTGGCGGTTGGCATGGGCGCGTGGACTCCTGGCAGCGGCGGCAGTGTTGCTTGTCTTCGCACTCCTGCTTGCGGTCACCCGAGCTGACCGGCAAGCCGACGAGCTCGCAGCGCGACAAGCAAGCATCGCGGCGGTCTTGGCGGCTGCGGACTGGTCGACGGCGATGCAGGGCGAACGAGCCGACATGCCAGCCCAGGTGGGGCGCGTGTACCTGGATCGGGAGGGGCGAAGCGGCTTGCTCGTGCTTGCGGAACTCCCACTTCCCGACGAGGGGCGCGTCTACCAGGTGTGGCTCATCCGGTCTGATGGCGGGCGAGACAGTGCGGGGGTGTTCCTTCCAGACCTTGAAGGGAGAGCGCTCCTTGTGATCCACGCGCGAGATCCCTGGATGACATACCAAGGGATGGGGATCACTGTCGAGCCAGGACCAGAAGGGAGCGCGCAACCGACCGGCGAACGGATCGCGGGATGCACATGGGACTGGGAGGCTCGGGCGACTCATGACAGGATCGCTCGCCCGCGGCTGGACGCTGGACATGGGTGACTACTGGTTGGGGAGCCTTCTCGGGTACTTTTCTCGCTCGGTTTTGTTCGAACCGATTCGGTAGACCAGCACCTAGGATCCGACCGTTGGCGCTGTCGCGCCGCTCTTTGCGGAGTCGACAGATGGTGGTTTCTCAGCGATCTCGCTGAGCGGTCTCGACGGATCTTGCCGCAAGCGTCTCGTCTTGCCGCGTTGAGTTTTCGGTGCGTCGTGAATTGATGAGGATCTCTTGTCACTCCTCTGCTGCGGTGTGAGACAGGGGGGTGCTTCTTCTGAAGAAGACGGCTGTCCCCTTATCCCGTGCTTGGGATAAGGGGACAGCCTTGATCTGGTGCGGTGTGCTTAGTGCTTGAGGATCTTGTAGTAGTCGTAATGCCGGATGAAGATGTTCCACTCCGGGGTAAAGTCACCGTTCCGATTACGCGGAAGGTTCGTGACCCAAGGCTTCATAAGCCCGTAGTTCCAAGGATTGTACACATAGATTGCCGCCGCATCCTCCAATTGAATTAGTTGCGCCTGGTAATAGAGCTGATACCGCTTCTGAGGATCTTGTTCTCCATTGGCCTGAAGGACGAGCCGGTCGAACTCATCGTTGGCCCAGCTGTGGCGGTGGCCAGTCGGGGCCTTCGAGTACCAGACCTGGAACAAGGTATTGGCTGGATCAGGATAGTCGATGTACCAGCGGACCCACATGAGTGGAATCTCATGCTTCCACATCCGTTCGTAGGTCTCGCGTGGTTCACCGACGATGTGCTCGAGTTCCATGCCGAGCACTTCCTTGAGCATTTGGATGATGGCAGCCGCAGCAGCTTTCGGGGCGTCGCCCTCTTCGCGGTGAGTAAGTGTCAGGCCCTTCGGCCAGTTCTTCCCGCCCTCATAGGGCGTTCCTTTGAGCCACTGGCGTGCCTTATCGGGGTTGTACTCTGTGAGTTCACGAATCTTGTCGTCCGGCTCGATGAAGTAGGGCATACCGGGCGGGTTAAAGGTGTAGGCGACCGTGGCCAGCCCTTTGAGGACCTGCTTGACGATCGTCTCGCGGTCGATGGCGTGGGCCATGGCGCGGCGGACTTCCTTCAGGTTGTATGGTTCGAAGTTCGGGTCAGGCACAAGGTACCACGTGCCGTAGAGGTTGAACTGCTGATATTCCTTGCTGAGCTTTGGATCGGAGCGGACACGGTCGAGTTGGCCAAGCGGGCCTCGCCACATCCAGTCGATTTCGTTGTTTTCGTAAGCTTGGAGTACCGCCTCGCTCGGGATAATTGGGCGTTCGACACGCTGAAGCGTGATGTTCTTGGCGTTCCAGTACTTCTCGTTCTTCTCGAGCACGACGATCTTATCGTGCTCCCAACGGACGAGCTTGAAGGGGCCGTTGCAGACGATGTTCTCTGCCTCGGTCCACTTGTCGCCATACTTTTCGACCGAGGGGCGATGTGCTGGGGCAGCGGCGATGTAGGCGGCGAGAATGGGGAAATAGCCGCGCGGGCCCTCGAGCGTGACCTCAAGCGTGTAGTCATCCAGTGCCTTGACCCCGACATCATCGCGAGTGACGCCAGGTTTCTGCGTATTGAATGCTTCAGCATTCTTAATGTCGTAGAGGAAACCAGCGTAAGGTGCCGCCGTGGCGGGGTCAAGCTGCCGCTTCCAGGACCACTCGTAGTCGTGGGCGGTCACTGGATCACCGTTACTCCAGTAGGTATCCTTCCGGAGATAGAACGTCCAGACGGATGCGTCCTCGTTCGGTTCCCAGCGTTCCGCAATGTCGGGAACAACCTCGAGATCCGGTGTGAACATACCCAGCATGGCGAAGCACGAGGAATCCCCCTCGCAGTAGAGGTCGCGGTTAAAGTCAAAGCTCTGCGGGTCACGTTCCATGTTGGTGCGGAAGACTTGCTCGGGGGCGAGTTCACCTTCTGCTGCCGTCGGCGTTGGAGCGGCGGTTGGCGTTGGACCGACAGCACGTGGCGGGGTTGGTGTGGGGACGGGAGGCGGAGTGACAGCAGCGGCTGGTGTGGGTGTCGCCTCTGGAGCGCGTTGGCACGCAGCCATGGCCAACGCGGCACCGGTCGTGCCCCCAACTGCACCGACAATCCGCACGAACTCGCGGCGATCGAGGTTGACTGCTTGGAAACGTTTCCAGAGAAGCGCCACCTGTTCGGGATCTTCCCACCAGCGGAGTTTGTCGCTCATCGTACCTCCTCCTCTCAAGATGAGCTGCTCACCTCGAACGTGCACGGGGAGTCAACAAGTGTCGGAAGGCCACTCCCTTGTGTCACCCCCTCTCACTCGCGCTTCCGCGTTCGCGGGTCGAGGGCATCGCGCAGTCCGTCGCCAAGGAACGTGAAGCTCAGCATGAGAAGCGCGATCAGGATAGTCGGAAAAAGCGGCATATACCAGTAGGAAGTGATGTACTGTTGCGTTTCACCGGCCATTTTGCCCCAGCTCGGTCGCGGCTCGGGGATTCCAATGCCGATAAAACTGAGCGCGGCCTCGGTGAAGATCGCCTGAGGGATGCCGAAAGTGAGAGCGACGATGATCGGTGAGAGTGCATTGGGGAGCATGTGACGGGTGATAATGCGCCACGGAGTGGCCCCTGCGGCTCGTGCAGCGATGACGAAATCCCGCTCGCGGAGTGCCAGGAACTCGGCACGGGTGAGGCGTGCCAGTGTCACCCAACCAGTGACACCGATGGCGATGAAGATGTTTTGCATGCCGCGTCCCAATGCGGCCATGATCAGGATGACGAACAGGAGTTGCGGGAAGGCGTACATGACGTCGACAAAGCGCATAAGGAGCGAGTCGACGCGGCCACCCACGTACCCGGCCAGTGCGCCAAGTGGGACACCGATCAGGAACACAATCACTTGTGCGCCCAGTCCGACAGCCATCGAGACTTGGGCTCCCCAGATCAGCCGACTCAGCATGTCTCGCCCGACGAGATCCGTGCCGAGCGGGTATTTACCGGTCCAGGTTGGGAACTGGGAAACTGCCGTGAAATCGGCCTTGTCATACGGGTAGGGTGCGAGTATCGGTGCGAAAAGTGCCAGAGCAGTAAAGATGATGACGATGATCAGACCGAGCATCGCTAAGCGGTTCGCAAGGAGTCGGCTCAGCGCATCGCGCCAGAGTGTGCGGTGCGGTCGGGCTGCCCAGACCAGGGCGTCAAGCCGCTGTGCCTGTCCGGTCATCCCAGCACCAGCAGTCGCCATGAGGTCACTTCCTCCCAGTACTTCCTCACGCGTCAGGCCAAGCGAATCCGCGGATCGACGATACCGTACAGGATATCCACAATGATGTTCATGATGGCTAGGAAGGCTCCGTAAATCAAGATGACCGCCATGATCATCGGATAATCGCGTGCGATCAAACTGTCGACAAAGAACCGTCCCATGCCAGGAACGCGGAAGATCTTTTCGACAAAAGGAGAGCCAGTCCCGATTGCAGCGAACATCGGACCGAGGATCGTAATCGGGGGGATGAGTCCATTCTTAAGTACATGACGTACGATAACTTGCCGCTCGCTTAAGCCCTTGGCATAGGCGGTGCGAATGAAGTCCTGCCGTAACACCTCGACCATACTGGCGCGGGTGTAGCGAGCGATAATGCCAATTGGCCCCAGCGCGAGCGCGATCGTCGGCAGCACCCAGTCGATCGGAGAGTCCCAGCCACCCGTACGTGGAATGACGGGGATGAGCAGGACCAGGAGCACGATCAAGAACAGCGCGAGGATAAAGTTGGGAACAGCAACGCCAAGCGTCGCGATAAAGCTACAGAGGTAGTCGACCGGGCCGTTCTGATTGATCGCCGCGATGACTCCGAGTGGGATGCCCACCAGGATTGCTAAGGCCATCGCCATAATGCCCAAATGGAGCGAGATGGGGAGAGTGCTTGCCATAATGTCGCGGACTTCACGTGTCTGATACTGGTAGGAATAGCCAAAGTCCAGGGTGAAGATATGGCGGAGATACGTCAGGTATTGTTGCCAGAGGGGCTTATCGAGCCCGTATTTGCGCGCGAGCGCCTCTTGGGCAGCGGGTGGCAGCGGATTGGCTTGCGGGGCGCGTGGTTGGAGCGGACTTCCCGGAGTCGCATGCATAATGATAAAGGTGATCAGAGAAATCGCAATTAACGTCGGGATGATCATTAAGAGACGGCGCGCGATGTACTGCGCCATGGTCAGCTCCTTGCTTGCCTCGCAATCTGGTTCGGCGCTGAACCGATTGCCGAAACCGACCCGTAACTCTTGTGTGCCTGCACACTACCACAGTGACGGAATCCTTGTCAATGCCTACCAGAGAGCGGCGTGAACCGGCGATCAGCTTCGTATTGGTAGCCAAGCTGGCTGGATGGTCTCCGACGCCGCGAAACTCCGCGACACTCGTCATCGAGTATCGGAGGCGAATACGAATCCGCGAACTGCAGAGTGCCCAAAAATGTCCTGGCCGAACTATGCACTTGGCACGTTTCGGCCGGGCAGTAAACCGATGGCTGAAGACCTCAGTCAGCTGTGGCGGCTGCGCGTTCGCGTTTTTCCATGACGTTGGTGGAGTGGCCAGCGTCAAGGCGGGCGGAGGGGTCGAGATGGACGACGGCATGGTTGACGGCGGTGATCGCCTCGGCAACGCCGGTGGCGATCAGTTTGAACTTGCCAGGGTACGTCACCACATCACCGGCGGCAAAGACGCCGGGCAGTCCGGCTGCCATCGTCCGCGGATCGACGACGATGCTGTTGCGTTCGATCGTCAGGCCCCAGGTCTTCAGCGGACCGAGGTCGGCGGCAAAGCCGATGGCGACGATCAGGGCCTGAGCGGGGAAGACCCGCTCCTCACCGGTCCGGGTCTGGTGGACGACGACTTCCTCGAGCCAGGCATTGCCGCGTACCTCCTTGACCTCATAGAAGGGGTAGTAGAGAGCGACCGGGGAGTCGT
>DAOTWO010000428.1:0-1660 GCA_034435855.1 Thermomicrobium sp.
TCCCACTCGAAGACCCAGTCCCCCACGAGTCCCTCCACCCGCGCGATCAGGTTCTTCTCCGTGAATTCCCCCCCCCGTAGCGGGCGTACTCCTCGGCGAGGGCCCCGTAGTTCCACACCGCCACGAGGCCCCCGTACAGGTCGGGGTCCACGATGAGGGTGTAGGTCGGGCTCGGGGCCGTTCCGATCCTCGGGCGGAAGCCCCACTCTAGTCCCAGAGGGGCCAAAAGCACGAGCTCGTTCTTCATCCTCCGCTCCTCCTCTCGTTCCCTTCCGCCCGGGGGCCGTCAGGCCCCCGGGCTCGTCTCCTCGCGGCGCTACTCCCGGGCAGACCGGGAGGGGAAGCCCAAGGCCGCCTCCAGGTGCCTCTCCACCTCCTCGAGGAGCTCGGCCAGGTGGCGGGAGAGGGTTCCCACCCTCCGCCTCTCGGGGAGGAGGTAGACCCGCCCGTCCTTGTCCTCGAGGAACGCCCTGACGAAGGCCTTGCTGGAGGTCTGGGCCCAGACCTCCACCTCCGCCCGGGCCTCCACCAGGTGGCCCTCACCCCTCCAGTACCACCCGAAGAGGTTGGTGTAGGTGTAGACCTTCGGGTGGTCGTCGGGCTGGGGGAACCCCCAGGGGGACTCCTCGCGAAGCATCTCCCACACCCGCTTTCTGAGGATGGGCCAGGCCTTCCGGTCGAGGACCACCCTCCGCGCGGGCACGCCCGAGAGAGGACGAACGGGCCCCGGAGACTCCAAGAGTCCGATCCCGGGGAAGTAGACCCTCGTCCACTCCTCGGCGAGGCCCCCGCCCAGGGCTCCCGCCAGGGCCCAGATGGTGAGGGCGGCCCTCTCCGCCGCCTCGTCCAGGGAAAGGGGAGAGCCCCAGAACCCCGGCCTGGTGAGGCGGTAGGCGAGGTAGAGGGGCGGGTCGAAGGGCCCCTTCTCCCCGAGGAGCGAGGCGTGGTGGGCGAAGAAGCTGAGGGGGGTGACGAGGTCGGGCTCCGCCGTCCTCAAGGCCGCTTCCAGCTCGTCCAGGGAGCTGAACGCTCCCAGGATCCGTCCGTTCGCCTTCTCGACCGTCCGCATACTACGCCTCCTCCTCCACCTGAGCCCCGTACTTCGGGGCGGCCTCCTCGAGGGGGACGCCCTCCACGACGACCTCCGTGAGGAGGTCGGTGAGGGCGTTGAAGTCCTCGAGGGTGCCGGGGGTGAGGACCTCCCATCCCAGAGCCGTCTTGACCGCCTGCGCCTTCCCCAAGGTGACCTTCATACCGCCTCCTCTTCCGCCCGGGGGCCGCCAGGCCCCCGGGCTTCGCTCTCTCTTTCCAGGGCGGCCTCGAAGGCCGCGACCGCCTCCCTCGGGCACACCTCCCTCAGGGTCCCGAGGAAGCGGACCCTCTCCTCCCCGGGCCACCGGGCCAGCCACACGGTGGCCACGTCCCAGGCGGCCCACCACCTGGGGAGGTCCTTCCGCCTCTCCTCGGGCAGGGCTCGCCACCCGGCCTCGAGGGCCTCCGGGAGGACGATCCAGCCGTCCGCCCCGGGAGCCACGAAGTCCGGGGGAGCAAGCCCCGCCTCCCGGAGGACGAAGCCCTCGAGGTCCACCTCCCACACGGGGGCCTCGAGGACCCTCCGGGAGGGCAGGTCGTAGTGGAGGGTCCACCAGACCCCCCACTC
>DAOTWO010000429.1:0-4445 GCA_034435855.1 Thermomicrobium sp.
TGGGCAGTGGACGGTCTTGCTTGCCGCAAGTGCACCAGCTGCCGGAGCCTTCATCGCCTGGTTAGTCGCGCGGCGAATGCCTGCCTGTTCTCTCCCGGACACGCCACAGGGTAAGGGAACGAGCCGTGACTGAGTTCCAGGTATGGGTCGCAAGCTGGCTCTCAGCAATCGCAAGTTGGCTACCGTTTGGTTATGCCTTCGGTGCTGGGATGCTGGCTGCCGTGAACCCTTGTGGGTTTGCGATGCTCCCCGCCTACCTGGCCTTGTACCTTGGCACCGGAGAGGACAACTCCACCCGCATCGTCCCACGGCTGGCGCGCGCGGCGTTGGTCGGGAGCAGTGTGTCGTTCGGCTTCACGACGCTCTTTGTCCTGGCGGGACTCATTGTGTCGCTCGGCGGCACGTTTCTCTTTCCGATCATGCCATGGATCGGCATCAGTATTGGTATCCTTCTCATCGCTCTTGGAGCTGCGCTGTTTCTCGGTCGCGTGACAACTCCAATGTTCTTTGAGCGCCTCGCGGACCGCATCGGACATCGCGACGAGCGATCAGTGCGGAGTTTCTATTTGTTTGGGCTCGCCTACGGATTGGCCTCGCTGAGCTGTACGCTCCCCGTCTTCATGGTTGCGGCCGGGAGCGCACTGCTCAGCGGGAACGTCCTCCGAGGTACGCTTCAACTTGCCAGCTACAGCCTCGGTATGGCTAGCGTTATCGTTGCATTGACCTTTGCGCTCGCATTTCTCCGGCTTGGTCTCCTTCGCGGACTCCGCCGCGTCGTTCCCTATGTCCAGACGGCTACCGCAGCCTTGCTCGTGTTCGCCGGGACGACCATTGTCCTCTATTGGTGGTCGTATCGCTAGTTGAGCGGAAGGCAGGATGAATCAAGCAGGGGTCTCATCTGGGCGAGAAGGAGCTGTTCCTCAACTGATCACTGTATCACCGGGTACCCTGGCGTTGATCGGTTCTGGGGAGACCTCTCGCTCTGGCCGACAGGCCTTCGCAGCACTGTTCGCTTCCCTCTCTCCTCCCGTCCGCGTCGCGATCCTCGAGACCCCGGCAGGATTCCAGCCAAATGCCGCACTGGTCGCTCGGAAGCTGGGCGACTTCCTGCGCGAGCATTTGCCGGAATACCGCCCCGACGTTCGCTTTGTACCGGCGCGCCGTCGTGGCAGCGTCTACGACCCTGATGCACCGCTCGTCGCCGAACCGCTCGCGTGGGCGGACTGTATCGTCGCTGGTCCTGGCAGTCCCACCTATATGATCCGCCAACTTGGCGGGACACTGACCTGGCAACTCATCGTCACACGTTGGCGAACCGGTGCACGGCTCGCCTTCGCAAGTGCCGCCGCGATTGCCGTAAGCCGCTTCGCTCTCCCGGTGTACGAAATCTACAAAGCCGGCGCAGACCTCCACTGGAGCGAGGGGCTCGATCTGCTCGGTCCCCTTGGGTATCAGCTGGCGATCGTCCCGCACTGGAATAACCGCGAGGGGGGCGAAGAGTTGGACACGAGTCGATGCTTCATGGGGCAAGAGCGCTTCGCTGCTTTGTTGCGTCTCCTCCCACCTGAGGTAGCCGTGCTCGGCCTCGACGAGCACACCGCTTGTCTCCTCGACTTTGCGTCCGGGAGCGCCCGCGTTCTCGGTGTGGGCTCCGTGACGATCCTCGCCCAGGGTACCGAGCGGCGGATCGAGCATGGCCAGTCCTTCCCACTCGCGTGGCTGAAGACAGAGCCGCTCATCCGATCCGCCGACTCATGAACTTCGTGGAGTTGCACCTCTCCGGCCTCGATAGGTTTCCGGAGCGGCAAGCCAAAAAAGGAACCCAAGGCTCACGATTCCCACAGCTGTCGCAACGAGCGTTGCGCGGATTCCTACCCACCCTGCCGCTACGCCAAGGAGTGTCGGACCTATGACATACCCGAGCTCGGAGAGCATACGGTAGGCACTCATCGCTGCTGCGGTCATGCCAGGGGGCGCAACATCGGCCGCGTATGCAGCTGGGGCTCCACCCCCGATCCCACTTGCCATCGCCCAGACGACGCAGGCGACGAGGAACCAGGGATAACTCGGTGCGAAAGCGAAACCGACCAACCCTAAACCGCTGAAGAGCGTGGCGGGAGCAATGACGACTTTCCGCCCAAACAGATCAACGAGGACGCCGGCCGGATAGGCCATCAGCAACGACACAACACTCACCGCGGCGAGCCCGAGGCCAATTTGGGCTGGTGCGAGCCCAATTTCACGCTCGGCATGTAACGGTACGAGCGTGAAGAGCGCTCCCGTCCGGGCGAAGAAGTTCCCGAAGGTGACGACACCAATCAGCAACAATGGACGATGGCGCAGCACCGCGACGAACTGCCGCCCAAAGACGAACTCCCCCTCACGCCCTGTTGACTTGGCTCCTGCTTGCCGGGTTTCTGGCAGCCGCCAGAATGCCAATACCGCCACCAACGTGCCGACGATCGCATAGACCCAGAATGGCAGACTTAGCCCCCCGTACTGTGCCAGGATCCCACCCGGTATTGGACCAAATCCAACGCCGAAGAGGAAGACTGCTTGATAGATTGCCATTGTCCGGCCACGCGTTGCCGGCTCCGTGATATCGGCGAGCACGATCTGTCCACTGGTCAGGACCATCGAGGCGCCGCTCCCAGCGACGAACCGGCCAGCGAGAAATACCGGGTAGTTCGGTGCGATCGCACAGATCGTATTCCCGAGGGCAGTCAGCATCCCACCGAGGAACAGCGACCAGCGTCGTCCCGAACGGTCTGCCACCCAACCTGCTGGCGCGGAGGAGGTGAAGCGAGCGAGCCCATAGACGGCAATGGCGAGCCCAATGAGTGCCTCAGGAACGCCATACGCCTGAGCGTAGAGAGGGACGATGGGCACAATACTCCCAAAACCAAGTTGGTTGATCCCAACAATCGCAGAGATCCAGACGAGCACGCGCTGTCTTCGGTACCATGAGGTAACGAAGCGGAGCGTGGAAGGGGTGCGACGCGTGATCACACCCATCATGCGCTCCTTTTCGCTCTCCGCAGGCGAGGACCGTCCCGGCAACATGGCTGCAATTGGGGAGAGATGGAATGAGTGAAAAGGTTCTCGTCACACGGTGGTCGCAAAGCGTACCCCCAAGCGAGGCGGAACTGCTCGCGGCCCTCGTCGCCGAGGGACTCACCGCCTATCGCTGGTCGAATGGTCCTGGTGATCGCTATGCACCGCACATCCATAACTATCACAAGGTCCTCTATGTCGTCTCGGGTTCCATTACCTTCCAACTCCATCCCGGTGAGTCGATCACGCTTACCCCGGGCGACCGCCTTGACCTTCCAGCGGGGATAGTCCACAGTGCCGTCGTTGGTCCAGAGGGTGTGGTTTGTCTTGAGGGGCATCGCCCGACCTCAGCCTGACACCGGACGTGCTCGCCCGATGTGTGCCGGTACCAGCAATGCGAACGGTACGCCAGTCAATGAGGCACCGACGGTCAGCCAGAACGCCCGCTCGATCCCAATCGCGTCTGCGATCGCCCCGAAGGCGAGTGCGAGCACGCTCTGTGCGACGAAACTTGTCGCCAGCGTGAAGCCTGAAAGTGGACCACGCGCCTCCGGAGCAATGTCATTCGCGAGCGCCAGGGTCACCGATCGGGGTGGGGTAGCAAACACCCCGATGATGACGAGCAACGGGAGCATCAGCCAGCTCCCATCCTCGATTGCAAGATAGAGCGCAAGCAAGGGTGCAGTACCGAGCGAGGAGAGGAGCAAGGCCCCCCGTCGCCCGACCCAGTCGGAGAGCGAGCCACCCACCAGCCCACCGATGATTCCGCTCGCGTAAAATGCCGAAAGCGCGAGCCCTCCATACCACTCACTCCGTCCACGCTGCAGCAAGTATTCGACCAGGAAGAAGCTCGGCGGTGTCACTGCTGCCGTATTGGCTACGACCGAACCTAACAGACCGATGAATGGCCGTCGCCGATCACGGAGCAAGGCACGCAGCCGGACGCTTCCGGCATGCCGCCGCGCGATAGCGTCGGTTGCTTCGGTTCGGAGCCGCAGGTAAAGCGTGAGCGACGCTGCAAGCCCGACAACCATAACGATCGGCATTCCGTCAAGCGTGAAGTGGGCTATCACAGCGGTGAGGATCAGCGGCGCAACCGTACGGGCGAGCTCACCACCGGCCATGAAGATGGCCATGGCTCGGCCGAGTCGCTGCCCACCAAACTCACCGACCAGCGCCACCGCCGGAGCATGGAACGCCGCTGACGCAAGTCCCGAGACGAGCAGCAGGAGCAGAACCAGAGAAAAGTGCGGTGCAATACCGACTGATGAGAGTGCCAGCGCAGCGATTCCCGGGGTGAGCACCACAAACCACCGGCGACTCGTCCGATCCGCGACATAGCCAAGAAACGGCTGAACTATCGAGGGCAACTGCTGAGCAGGAACCATCGC
>DAOTWO010000430.1:0-2397 GCA_034435855.1 Thermomicrobium sp.
ACCTTCGGGGATGAGGTGCGCACTGTACTCGACGAGTTCTGCCCCTTCAAGCAACGGCGCAATCGCTGGATGTCGCTTAAAACGGTCAAGCAGATCACTCACATTGACCTCGTGGGTGATGAGGTCGCTCAACAGTGCACCCGTACCGACCGACACCGTGTCGCGGTTCGTATACAGAAAGCCGTAGCCAAGCAGACCACCGGTGGAAGCACCGAACGCCTCGATTGCCACCCCCTGCCCTGGCGGGACTCCAAATCGCCGCTCAATCTCTGTTTCCGAGAGTCGCAGGAGTTCCTTGGCAACGAGCGCTTGCTCTTCCGGCCGCGACTCGCGAGTGAGTCCCGCCTTCTGGGCCAAGAGAGAGTTCGCCCCATCCGCCAGAATGACAACGTCCGCATAGAGCTCGCCTTGTTCGCCTGCACGAACACCGACAATCCGCCCATCCTCCCAAAGGACGTCCTCGACTGTCACGCCAGTCGCCAGGAGTGCACCGGCGTTCTCTGCCTGTTGTGCAAACCACCGGTCCCACTCGGCCCGCAAAACACTAAAGGCATTATAGGGTGGCTTTCCAAAAGCCGGCGTTCGGTAGGTCACACCGAGAGCGTCCTCCTCGGTCAGGAGGAGATACCGCTGCTCGACGATCGCGCGCTCGAGTGGTGCCTCGCGCCAAAAGCCGGGGACGAGCTCCTCGGTCGGTTGACGATAGAGGATCCCGCCCATGACGTTCTTTGCGCCGGGATAGGCCCCACGCTCGAGCACGACAACTTCCACACCAGCACGTGCAAGCGTCAGTGCCGCCGCAACACCAGCTGGGCCTGCCCCGACAACAATAACCTCAACGCGCTCCTGGCTCATCCTCAGCGCCCTCGCCGTTCGCGGAGCCGAGCAATGAGACGGGGAACCACCTCGTTCCAATCAGCAATGAGGGCAAAGTCGGCCATCTTGACGAGTGGTGCGTTGGGATCCCGATTAATGACGACAATCGTCTCACTGCCCTGCATACCAACAGTGTGCTGTACCGCACCGGAGACGCCGACCCCAAGATAGAGCCGTGGTCGCACCTGTTTCCCCGTCTGCCCGATCTGCTCGGCGTGTGGTCGCCAGCCCAGGTCACTGACTGCTCGTGTACAGCCGAGTGCCCCGCCCAACAGCTCGGCGAGTTCGGCGAGCTGCGCAAATCCCTCCGGCCCGCCGACACCGCGTCCCCCAACCACCACGACAGGAGCATTCTCCAGATCGACCTGCCCACGTGGCTTCTCGACCATCCGCGTCACCCGTGCACGCTGGTCAGCGGGGGAAAAGGCCACTGCCAGGTCTTCCACCCTCGCCTGCTGACCACGTGGCTCCGGCACACGGTATGTTCCAGCACGGATCGTTGCGACAGCCGGACGAGTTCGACTGGCACGCACGGTGGTCAAGAGCTTGCTCTGGTAGACAGGCCGAGTTGCCACAAACTGCTCCGACGTGACATCGAGCGACACGATGTCAGCAAAATGGGGTACGCCATGGCGTGCAGCAACGAGGGCCGCCACATCTCGCCCGAGGGTTGTACTTGGGAGGAGCGTGAGCGCGGGCTGGACGACGTCCCACGCCGTCAATACCGCGCGCGCCATGACCGCTGCCACTGGATGCGCACAGTGTGGGTCATCAACCACGAGCACACGATCCGGCCCTAGGGCAGCAACCTGCTCTACGGCAGGAGCGATACCGTGTCCAACCACCAGTGCAGTTACCGGCCCGAGGGCATTTTGCACCGCTGCTGCTGCGCCAAAGAGCTCTAAGGCGGTTGCTCGTGCGGCACCACCGGACGTCTCCACAAACACCAAAATCCCACTGCTCTGCATCAGGTCCTCCTCAGCCCAGGAGACCACGCGACTCGAGGAAGGTCAGCAGGCGTTCCACGGCCTCGTCCGGTGGCACATCCTGTACCACTACACCGGCTGCCTTGGCCACGGGCTGACTCAACCCCTCCCACTGCACGAGTGGCTGCAGCGCCTCGTCGCTGAGTGCAAGATCAGCCGCAGTGAGACGCTCAACCGGCTTCCGGCGGGCATCCATAATCCCGCGCAAAGTGGGCAGACGAGGCTGAGGCAATGCCGAGAGCGCACACAGGACAACTGGTGGCGCTACCTCCTGAAACTGGTGGCCGTCCTCGATCTCTCGCTCGATCTCAAACACCCCGTCGCGGAACTCCCACCCAACAACATTGCTCACCAGCGGGAGATCGAGCTGCGCGGCAACCGCCGGACCGACATTCCCCGTTCCCGAGTCACTCGTTTCCTGCCCGCACCAGATCACATCAGGCTGTTCACGCTGCAACCAGGCCACGAGTGCTCTGGCGGTGGTCCAGGCATCACCGGGCAACCCATCTCCTTCCAGAGTGACTGCCCGATCTGC
>DAOTWO010000431.1:0-9749 GCA_034435855.1 Thermomicrobium sp.
CCGCCCAATCGAAGCTCCCGTCCTCGATCGTGCGGCGCAGGTCGATCCCGATCGTCCGGAAATACTCCATCAACGCATGCTCGATGTACTCCAAGTACACCGCGAAGTAAACGACCCCCTGTTTGTCACAATCGCGGTATCGCACGCGCCAGGGAAACCAGAATCGAAAGCCATCCGTTCCGAAAACTGTTGACGATGGCGATGCCGATTGCGCTTTTGTCGGCTCGTTCATCGCTGTGATCGTCTCGTACGCTCGCCAAACCCTACCGGCTACGATCAGGCAACAGACTACCAAGGACCACCCGGACTGGCAAGAGGAGTTCCATACATCTGGTCATCTCTCGTTGAATGAGACGGTTTGGGGACAACGCTCGGCCTTCTTTCGCCTACTCACTAACCTCGGAGGGAGAATAGGGTTGAACGCAGAAACGATGAACTCTCAGTCGGCCAGGTCACCTACCGCTTGTCCAACACCAAATGAAGCACTCCAATGATTCGTTCCGCCGGCTATCACGGAGACCACCATTTCACAGTGCTTTTTTCCCGATTACTTGGGATGCAGTGTCTGAGCTTGCAGTGAAACCGGTCACCTTTCCTCGTGGTCTATCCTCGACGGCCAATTCGCCTCTCGCTCCATCTCGTCGGTGACCTCCGCATCGCTCTCTCCATCCATCCTGTACTCTCGCAGAACTGCGCGGATGACCGACCATGAGAATCCGCGCCGCTGCAAGAGCCCCGCCAGTCGTCGCTGCGCTGTCTTGGCATCAACGCGCTGCAAGCGCTGCTGGTGCTTCCGCACGAGCTCACGAGCAGCCGCAAGCTCACTCTCAGGATCCTCGTCCACAACGTCATTGATCAGCTCAGGAGACACACCCTTAGACCGGAGTTCTTGACGCAAAGCTGCTGCACCGCGCGGATTTGCCGCCTGCCGCTGTGCGACCCATACTTCGGCAAAGGCTCGATCGTCCACATAGCCCAGCCGACGGAGGCGAGTGAGTGCTTCGTGGATGACAGACTCTGGAAACCCCTTCCGCCGCAAACGCTGTTGGAGCTCCGCTTCGCTGCGCGGGCGAACACCGAGGAGCCGCAGCCCCGCCTCCAGCGCTGCATCGACTGCCGCTGCGTGCTCGATAGCCGCGCACCGCTCAGCAGTCAGTACCTCACCAACACGGAGCCCGAGTTCAGCGACCCGCGCTGCACTCAATGTCACCCATGCGATGCCGTTCCGTTCGATCCGAAAGCGATCTGCTCGCCGAGGATCGGGAACTACTTGTGTAATGGTCTGAGGAGCTTCATCCACCGTTCATCCTCCCCACAGTTCGGCTCCTCTGGCACAGTTAGCGCCGGAGGGCGGACGGATGGTTCGATCAGTCGCTGCATCGCGACGAATCCGATCACGGGCAAGGTTACTCATATCGGGGCTTTTCGGCCTCGGTGCACTCGCGACTGGCGCGACACTGCTTGTTCTGGGCCTAGCGATCGAAACGCAAGCACGCAACGACGAGCGAGCTCCCGCCGATGCCATTCTGGTTCTCGGTGCGGCGCAGTACAATGGTCGGCCCACCCGTGCTTTCCGTGCACGGCTCGACCACGCCGCGGCCCTCTACCGTCAAGGGTACGCCCGTACTCTTGTCCTCGTCGGCGGAACAGCTGCTCCAAGCGAACCGAGCGAGGCCGAAGTCGGAGCGTGGTATCTTGAACAACTCGGCATACCGGCGGATGCCTTGCTCGTCGTGCCTGAGGGCCGCAACACCTGGCAGAGCCTTCAATCTGCAGCTGGGCCGCTGCGTGCCATCGGTGCGCACCGCGTGCTCCTCGTGAGCGATGGCTTTCATTTGTTCCGGAGCAAGCTTATGGCGAACGATCTCGGCTTCCAGGCACTCGGATCGCCAGCACCGAACAGCCCCATCCGCCACGGATCCTTGCTCGAACGCTGGTACATGTTCCGCGAGGCAGTTGCCACCCTCGCCTATCTCATCGGACGACGCTAAACCGTCCTCAATCTGCCGCCTCGCTAACGACGAAATTCACCAGTCGCCCCGGAACGTACACCACCCGCTCGATCCGTCGGCCAGCAAGGTACGCCTGCACGCGCTCGGCTGCCCGTGCTCGGGCAACAGCTTCTTCCTCACTGATCGTCACAGGGACGACGATCCGGTCGCGCACACGGCCGTTGACCTGAATCACGAGTTCGAGGGTCTCCTCCGCAGCGAGCTCCGGATCGTAGGCAGGCCATGCCTGCTGATGCACACTGTAGGGTTTGCCAAGCCGCTCCCACAGCTCCTCAGCGATGTGTGGCGCACCCGGTGCGAGCAGGAGCACGAGCGTCTCCAGCGCTTCCCGCCAGACTGGCATTTGCACGACCGGCGTTTCACGCAGGCGCGAGAGTTCGTTGACAAACTCCATCATCCGCGCGATCGCCGTATTAAAGCTGAAGGTTTCGAAATCGTCCGTCACTTGCTTAATCGTGCGGTGCAAGAGACGCCGCAATGCCCGAGCCTGGTCGTCGTCTTCCAGTTGCACGGGCACATCTCGTGTCTCATTCACCAAAGACCAGACACGCTGCAGGAAACGCTGGACGCCGGCTACTCCCCGCGAACTCCACGGCCCGCCCTGACTCCATGGGCCGATGAACATGAGATACAACCGAACCGTATCTGCCCCAAGACGTGCAACGAGATCGTCCGGATCAACAACATTCCCGCGGCTCTTCGACATCTTCTCCCCGTCTTCGCCGAGGATCACCCCGTGGTTGAAGAGCCGCAGAAATGGTTCGCGATGGTTCACCAGCCCCAGGTCAGCAAGCGCCTTCGTCCAAAATCGGCTGTACAGGAGATGCAGAATGGCATGTTCGATTCCACCGGTATATTGGTCAACTGGCGTCCAATAGGCGACCTTGTCAGGGTCGAATGGCCGCTGATCCTCATGCGGGCTGAGATAGCGATACCAATACCACGACGAATCGACGAATGTGTCCATCGTATCCGTCTCGCGCCGTGCGGGACCACCGCACTGCGGACATTCGGTATTCACGAAAGCCTCATGGGTAACGAGTGGTGATTGGCCTGTCGGCATGAACTCAGCGTCCTCAGGCAACAGAACCGGCAACTGCTCCTCCGGCACCGGCACGATGCCACAGCGGTCACAGTAAACGATCGGAATCGGTGTACCCCAATAACGCTGGCGCGAGATCAGCCAGTCGCGCAACCGGTAGGTGACCTCGCCACGGCCGATTCCCTGCTCTTCCAGCCAAGCGATGACCTTGCGGACCGCCTCGCCCCCAGCAGTCGGCGTCCCATCGAACGGCCCGGAGTTCACCATAACGCCTTCCCCGTCGTACGCTTCCTCCATCGTCGCGGGGTCAAGCGTACGATCCGGTGGCTGAATGACGACGACGATCGGTAGACCGAAGGCACGGGCAAACTCGAAGTCGCGTTGATCGTGCGCCGGAACAGCCATGATCGCTCCCGTGCCGTAGTGCATCAGGACATAGTCAGCAATCCAGATCGGAATCCGCTCGCCGTTGGCTGGATTGATCGCATAGGCCCCGATGAAGACACCGGTCTTCTCGCGCTCGGTCGACGTCCGCTCGATATCACTGCGGCGCCGCGCCTGCTCAACGTAGGCCTCCATATCGGCACGACGTTCGGGTGTCGTCAATGTCTCGACAAGTGGGTGCTCTGGTGCCAACACCAAGAAGGTGGCGCCCCACAGCGTGTCCGGTCGAGTTGTGAACACCTCGATCGGATCGCCGCGCTCCGAGCGGAAAACGATCCGCGCGCCCTCCGAGCGGCCGATCCAGTTGCGCTGCATCGTGATCACGCGCTCTGGCCACTCGATGCCGTCAAAGCGCAGGAGCTCCTCGGCATAGGCGGTGATACGCAGGAACCACTGCTCGAGGTCACGCCGGTAGACCTCTGTACTGCAGCGTTCGCAGCGGCCATCAATCACTTGCTCGTTGGCGAGCACCGTCTGGCAAGTCGGACACCACCACACCGGGGCCTTGGCACGGTACGCCAGTCCGCGCTTGTAGAACTGCAGGAAGAACCACTGATTCCAACGGTAATACTCTGGTAGACAGGTGATGACTTCCTTTGACCAGTCGAACATCGCCCCCATCGAGCGCAGCTGCTTCTTCATGTGAGCGATGTTCTGCATCGTCCAGACCTTTGGATGAATCCCATGCTTGATTGCCGCGTTCTCCGCGGGGAGACCGAATGCGTCGAAGCCAAATGGGAACAGAACGTTGTACCCGCGCATGCGCTTGTAGCGAGCAGCGGCGTCCGCGGGCGCATAGGAGAACCAGTGACCGATGTGAAGGTTCCCTGACGGATAGGGGAACATCACAAGGTGATACCATTTGGGTCGAGTCGGATCCTCACGCACATCGGCGTAGATCCCTGTTTCCTCCCAAATCTTCTGCCACTTCGGTTCAATGACTTGAGGCTCGTAACGCTCGGTCTGCCGCTCCTGCTGCGTCGTCGCCATTCCTCTGCCTCCCACGTTCTCGCGCCTCGAACGCACGACGGCCCGTCCACGAAGGGACGGGCCGACCCGCGGTACCACCCTCCTTGGTGTCGCTGGTGCGACACCCACTCTGGCGTGCGCTAACGGGCACGACCCGGCGCGCGCTACTGCCTTTCACCCGCGCAGCTCCGAGGCGAGTTCACGCACCCAAGCTGGCCAGGCTCACACTCTCCCCAGCTCGCTCGACAGCCGCGGTGCGCTACTCCTCCTCGTCGTCGCCTTTGCCCCTGCACGACAACGACCGGTCACACCGGACGGTGGACCGGTTACTCTCTCCTCGTGGAGCTGAGGGGACTCGAACCCCTGACCCCAACGCTGCCAGCGTTGTGCTCTCCCACTGAGCTACAGCCCCGCGCCCTCGCTGGCGCACAAAACAGTCTAGCACACTCGCAGCCTCGCTGCAACGCCCCGCCCTCACATGCTCGGCCCAATCAACGCTCTCCCTGTTCACACTGTAAGCAGTTCAATGCACCAAAACCCGAGCACGTCCTGTGAACACCTTGACCGCATCGTTTCCCCTCACACCCTACCAGCTCTCAAGACAGAATCCCCTGCCTGAGGCGAACCATCCCGGGCAATTCAACGGCACAGCACGCGCTCTGTCTGAAACAGCTCGCCAGATGTTGGTTCCTCCTGGCCGTCGAGGCATACTTGCCCAGACAGGGCGGCAGAATCGCCGAGGAACGAGAATGAAGGCACCGATTCGATTCCATATCGTGACGCTCGGTTGCTCAAAGAATCAGGTCGATTCCGAGGGGATGGCACAACGCCTCATCGCCCAAGGGCTTGAGCCAACAGATGATCCCCGCAAGGCACGCGTCGTCATCGTCAATACCTGCGGCTTCCTTGGCGCCGCACGCGCCGAGTCACGTGCCACGATTGAACGCCTTTTGGCTCGCCGCCGTCCCGGTCAAGTAATCATCGCGGCAGGCTGCATGGTCAGTCTCGATGAGCACCGCCGCGAGCTTCCGGACGGCGTCGATGCACTCCTCTCCACCCGCGAGTGGACGCGCATCGATTCACTTGTCGCCACGCTTCTTGATTTGCCAGTTCCGAGTGTCCGCCCACCCGAAGAGACACTGCCGACATTCCGTCGTCTTCCCACGGCGCGACCAAGCGCCTACGTCAAGATCGCCGACGGCTGTGACCACCGCTGCTCCTTCTGTGCCATTCCACTGATAAAGGGCCAGCAGGTCAGTAAGCGGCCGTCTGATGTCGTCCGTGAAATCCGCGAACTCGTCGATGTCGGAACCAAAGAAGTTGTTCTGGTCGCCCAGGACACCATCCGGTATGGCGCCGATCTGGGGCTCCGTGACGGACTCCCTGGTCTCCTCCGCCTCATCGCCGAACAGGTCCCCGAACTCCCTTGGCTGCGATTACTCTACCTGTATCCCACTCCGCTGCTCTTCCGTTTGATCGATACCATGGCGGAACTTCCGCAATGCGTGCCGTATCTTGACATCCCACTCCAACACGCGGATCCGGCCATCTTGCGCGCCATGGCTCGCCCGAGCAACCCTGACTTTTATCGCCGGCTTATCGCCTATGCGCGCCAACGCATCCCGGGTGTGGCACTCCGCACGACGTTCATCGTTGGCTTTCCCGGTGAGACGGACGAGCAGTTCCAGCGACTCTACGACTTTGTGGAGGAAATGCAGTTCGATCACGTCGGTGTCTTCGTCTATTCCCGCGAAGAGCCGACAGCCAGCTCCCGCGTTGGGCAACCGGTACCACGCGAGATCGCAGAAGAGCGCCGGGCTGCGCTCATGGAACTACAGCAGCGCATCTCGCTCGCGAAGAACAAAGCGCTTGTTGGCCAGGAGCTCGAAATCCTGATTGAGGGACACGGCGAGCTGGAAGACGAGTTGGGACGGCGCTTGCCACTGTCAGCCGGACGAGCTGCGCGGCATGCGCCGGAAGTCGACGGCCTCGTCTTTGTACCGGGGCAACTTCCAATCGGTGAACTCGTCAGGGTACGGGTGACCCGTGCCGAGCCCTACGACCTGTGGGCCGAGTACCCGTCAGCACGGCTGAAGCCTTCACGGCGCACACTGTCGCAAACCCGTCAGCGCGGCCACACGGGGCTGAACACCAACCACTGATCGGGAGCTCGCTGGATAGCCTGCTCAAGCACCTGCACCATTGTTTCCAGTGCGGCGTGCACGTCCTTTTCTGCATCATCGCTCCGTGGTACAACGATCGGCCGCTCTATACGCACCACATATCTGCGGCCCATCCGGTAGCAGAAGACAGGAACCAGCGAGCAGCCGAGCCGACGTGCGAGCCGAACCGGTCCGTCAGGCAGCTGCGTCGGAACGCCAAAGAATTTAATCGTCCGACCAGTTCCCAGGACATTCCGATCGACCAGAAAAACGACGCTTTCCTGCGATGCGATCGCCTCGATGGCCTGACGGAGCCCCTGCCGTGTAGGCATCAGGAGTGTGATGCCAGGAGCACTCCGCAACGCGCGGACGACGAGGTTGAGCCAACGCGGCCGCATGGGCGCCGCCAACGTGGTAATCCGGTAACCCTGCGCACCCAGGAGTGCCCCAACAACATCAAAAGGACCGAGATGCGCTGAGATGACGATGGCTGGTCTTCCAACCTCTCTCCCTTCTTCATCCGCGAACTCGAACACGATGGGTGGGTGCCACTGCTTGCGGAGAAGGCGAATTGCCACGAGCGCCAAAACGTTTCTCACGCTGCTACGAAATGCCTGGCGTACCAAGGCGTGCACCACAGGGGAATCTGGCGTCACGGCGAGGACACGTGCCACGTTCGCCGCTGCAGCCCGCCGCTGGCAACGAAGAATAGCGAACGTAAGGTCGGCAATCCGATCAGCGATCCATCCCCCGATGAATTCGAGCAGTGGCCGACTATAGGTCTCCACACCAAATCGCATCGCTCTCCGACGGATTAGCCTGCAGTCGGTTCCTCAGACGAGGCTCGTTGGAAATCTTCCGCAGACCACCCAAGATAGGGCCAGGCGTCCACAATGACAGGGAGACCACGCACCACTGTCAGCGCGAGCGTCCCGTACACGCTCGCCCACCCAAGAGCGAGTGAGATCGGCCAATGGAACAACCAACTGGCACCTGGAAATCCACCACTTCGCTCGACGATCAACCCACCAAGAAAGAGAAAGGCCACCAGCTTCGCGACACCGTACAGGGCCCGCATGGCTCGCGAGGCAGTGAGAAAGCGCGTCAGTCGAGTCCGGGCCATCGTTCGTTCACCGAAAGGCGTCCGCCCAGCCTGGAGCGCAACGCTCCGGAGCCCGTCGACGAGAAAACCACGCGTCATGACAAGCAGGGGGGCCCACACCCCAATCAGGCCGAGATCGGCGAAAACGATCCATAACGCGTTCTCGACGACACGATCTCCGGCGATATCGAAGACTGCGCCGAAGACAGTCGACTGTCCTCGTCGCCGGGCGACGATGCCATCGAGTGCATCCCCCAGGAAGACGACGAAGAGCACCAGCCACGCGAGAAACGAAAGCCAGCGCTGTTGGCTATACAGGAGCCCGATAGCGACGAAAAGCAGCGCGACTCGGCCGGCAGTGATCGCGTTGGCCACGGCTGGCCCCTTTCACTTCGTCTCAGAGTGTGATCATCAACAGTGCGATCCAGGTCAGGGCGAGTACGAAAACCGTGCCGGCCAGCAAGAGTCGAGCCGCAAAGCGCTCGAGGGGCTCAGCAAGGAAAGCGAGCACAAAATTGGCGATAGTGACAATCGCCGCCACTATCGGCAGCAACCACAGATCGCGGCGCGTGCCGATCCGATCTGGAAGTCCTGCGGCGTTCCAGTGAAGGACCAGCGTCTCCGGCAAGTGAACCGAGCGGAGAACCAGGAAGACAACGAGCCCCGCGAGTAAGCCAACCGACAGCGCGGCAAGACCAAGCGCCACAGGATCGCGCAAGAACACCGACCGTAGTGCAGAAGCGAAGTCTTGCGTAGCTCGCGGTTCCCTCGCGTCGCCCACTGTCGGGAAAGCCGCCGTCCAGCCCGCTTCGGCCAGTTGCTCGCGGCCCGCGATGGTAACCGGCGCGCTTCCCAACTCGCGTTGTCTTCGAGCCGCCGCAACCTGTTCCAGAAAAATGACCGGCTGTGCTGGGGAGATTGCCCAATGCTCCGTCCCTGTGGAAAGCAGAAGTAGCCGACTGATCGGTTGTGTGGCCGCTACTCGAACACGACCAAAGGGAGACCGTAACCAGCCCACATAGTATCCAGGCCAGAATGGCTGCCACCGCTGCATCGCTCCACCAAGCAACGGCGCAGCAGGACCAGCATACGTGAGTCGATCAAGCGGTACTTCGTCGATCCGCCCTCCCCACCGGATACGGATCGACCGATCTGTCACATCGTAACCAAGGGAAAAGTATCCAACCAGGAGATAGCCCATGCCGACGGTGCCAACACCGCTCACCAGGAAGACCACCCAGAGGATCGGTAAAGAGAGCGTCATCCGCGTGACGCCGAGTAGCCCGAGAACCGCGAGCACTGCGGTTGCGGCGAGCACGCCAAAGAGTCCGAGGCCGATCAATCCGCCTGCTGAAGGAGCCGCTCGCGCGCGGTAACGGATCGAGCTCGGGGCGCGCATGCTGCTCGCCTCCTTACGGATCATTGTCAATTACGCCAACACGCCGCACGTGTCCAAGAAGCGCTCACGGAGTTGGAGTGCTCCCTGGTGTCGCTCCTGGTTCGGCTGTCGGGGACGGTGTTGGCGTCGGCGTTGGGGTCGGGGGCGCATCTGGGGGTGCGAGGAACGGCTGGGTGCCCGGCGTTGGTAGCGGTGACAACCCGAGATGCCAGCGGATCGCGGACATCTGCCGCTGTTCGTCAAGCCAACGGCTGAAAGCCTGCCCACGCAGTGCCTCCAACATCCGGATACTGACCGGTCGATCCGGATCGCGCTCGAGGACTTTAATGATATGCCAGCCATAGATTGTCTGCACCGGCCCGCCGACCCCGCCAGGTTGCAACGCAAACGCGACGTCATCGAATTCTGGCGGCATGTATCCCCGCGGCAACCAGCCCAAATCACCCCCGTTCGGTGCGGTGTCGCTATCCGTTGATCGCTCGCGAGCAAGAGTCGCGAAGTCCGCCCCCCCTTGAATGTCCGCCAGCGCTTCTTCGGCAGCCTCCCGAGTGGCAAGAAGAATATGTGCGGCATGAACCTGCTCGCCACGCAAGGGAATCTTTTCCTCCAGCGCACGCTG
>DAOTWO010000432.1:0-2628 GCA_034435855.1 Thermomicrobium sp.
GTGCCGTCCTCCAGGTACCCGATCGCCTGCTCCGGTTCCCGCCCTGGACCGACGAGAAGGAGCGTCAGCTGGTCACCCACATGCACTGGACTCCGAAGCGCTTCAGCCAGCTGGTGTGGGTTGAGCACGATAAGTCCGCGCACTCGCGCCACATCGGCGAGACGCTGGTCACACGTCACAAGTCGGCCGCCGAGTTCACTGCAGCGCGCCACAACGGCTTCGTCAGTGGGACGTGCTGGCTGAAAAGTGGACAGCACTTCGAGCTCAGCTCCAAGGTCCTCGCGGAGCCGGCGAAGAACCTCCAGCCCACGTCGGCCGCGTGCTCGCCGGGTACTCTCACGACTTTCAGCGATGCGATGGAGCTCCTGCAGTACCTCCTCAGGCACGTAGACTGTGCCCTCGAAGAATCCTGTCTGGAGAAGCGCTCGGATGCGCCCATCGATGAGCGCGCTCGTGTCCAGTACCAAGGCTGGCTCACCCGGGCGCGACGCTCGCCCAACGAGCGAGAGGATCTCCGTCCGCTTGCTGTGCCCGACAAGCGTTCCAATCACCGTCGCCAGCAGCGCGACAGCAGGCGGGACGAGTTGCCCAGCTGGACGCGGCAAGAGGGCTAAGGGCCACGCAAGCAAGAGACCAAGCAGCGCACCAAAAAATGCGCCGAGACCGCCTGCGATGAGTGCATCGAGGGTGAGCGTGCGCAACCGCAGAAGAATTGTGTCAACGAGATCAAAAACGATATACGGGGTCGTCAGGAATCCCAGCGCCGCGAGCACCGCAGCGAGGAACAGCTGTGAAGCCGTGACGAGTTCTGGCCGTGCAGCCAGCACACCACCGAACGACCAGCCGACCAGTGCACCGACGAACAGGCCACTAGAGCGTAACAGCCGCCCGATCGGCGCCTTCGCTCGCTCAGCGCGAGCCCGGCGTCGATCGGCGGGCGGATGTTCCTTTGTGCCCTCAGTCAAAGCTGTCTGCGCGGCGTCTTGGGGAGGCTTTACCGCGACCATGGTGCCGCATCCATTCGCCGACCGTGTCGCTCGCGCTCTCACTGCTCAGGCAGTGTAGCAGGTCGCTCGTGGTGCCGAGCGCGCGCTTCAAGCGCTGCGACGATTTCAAGAGGTACCTCAACGCTTCCCAACTCGCGGCCAGCACGAAATGCGGGGCCGTGGTAATCGCTCCCTCCTGTGGGGATGAGATCCCACCGTCGAGCCAGTTCGACCAGCTCACGCTGGATCTCCGGCGGATATTCCGCGTACCACGCCTCAAGGCCAGCCAGCCCAGCTGGCACCAACTCAGCAAGCACCGATTCGAGGTCATCGACGCTGAGCGGGTGCGCTAGAACCGGCACACCACCTGCTGCGAAGATGATTTCGACCGCCTGAAGAGGAGATGGATAGCTGCGCGGGACATACGCCGGACGATTGCGGCCCAAGTATCGGTCGAACGCCTCATCAATGGACGAAACATAGCCATGGGTGAGAAGCAACCGTGCAGCGTGCGCCCGGGTGATCGTCCCGCCCTGAGCAACCATTTCCAGATCCTCGAGCGTGAACGGGAAGCCGAGCTGACGGAGTTGCTCTACGATGCGCGCGGCGCGCTCTCGCCGCGCCTCGACCAACCGCTCGAGATGAGCACGGAGCACTGGCTGTTGCGGATCGATGAAATATCCCAGCACGTGGACTTCACCAGCCTCGACTGCGGTACTCAGCTCGATTCCCGGGACAACCGTGACACCGAGCTGAGTAGCAACCGTCTGTGCTGGCGCAAGTCCAGCAACGGTGTCGTGATCAGTGATGCCAAGCACGCGAAGGCCGCGCGCTGCCGCCAACTGGACGAGCTCCTCAGGTGAAAGGAGCCCGTCGGACGCATTCGTGTGGGTGTGGAGGTCGACTGTACCCATGCACAAGATAGAGAGACTGCCCCCGGCGAGGGCACCGGGGGCAGTCCTTGTTCAGCGCGGCTCGACAATCAGTCGGATCGCTGTGCGATCCTCATTCCCGATCGTGACCGTAATGAATGAGGGAAGACATACGGCATCAATACCCGACTCGGCGAGGTAATCGCGGGCGATCGCCACCGCCTTGATCGCCTGATTGGCCGCACCAGCACCGATGGCCTGGACCTCAGCCCGCCCGACCTCCCGAACGACGCCTGCGATCGCGCCAGCGACTGCGCTCGGGCGAGAACGGGCAGACACCTTAAGCACCTCGCTCCGCCGCTTCTGACCACCCGCTTGACCGCCGGATCGGGGCGACTCCTGATAGGCCTCCTCCTCAGGCGGGAAGCTCGCCTCTGTACCGATTTTGATCTCACGCAAATCGAGTTTACTGAAGAAGCGCTCCATTCTGACTCCTCCGATGGATGTGGGTCACACTGCCACGCTTGTCGCTCAGCCTGACTCCGTTTCCGAGCAGCGTGTCCGATGCTCTACGCGGTCCCCCACTCCTCTCCAGGATGACTTCCCTATCCCCATACACAGACTCGCCGTCGCGACGGGCCAGCCTTCAGGCTGCAGCCGCGTGTAGGCGTACCACACTGCAACGAGCGCGTCAATAGACTCAAGAGGCGGTTGCTTCTGCTCTCGCTGACCCACCTCGCCCTGTTCGCTCGATGCGAGCGTGTGAGCTG
>DAOTWO010000433.1:0-3619 GCA_034435855.1 Thermomicrobium sp.
TATTCGGATCGAGGATGCGCGACGTCGACGCCAGCGGATCGACCGCTGGATAGAGCCCTTGCTCGGCAATTGACCGCTCCAGCGCAATCGTCGCATCAAGGTGCGCGAACGTTGTGGCTGGAGCAGGGTCAGTGTAGTCATCCGCCGGGACGTAAATCGCCTGCACCGACGTGATCGATCCGCGCTTGGTGGAGGTGATTCGTTCCTGAAGCTGTCCCATGTCCGTCCCGAGCGTCGGCTGGTACCCCACAGCACTCGGCATCCGCCCCAGGAGCACCGAGACTTCCGAACCAGCCTGGACGAAGCGGAAGATGTTATCGATGAAGAGGAGGACGTCCCGCCCCTCGTCCCGGAAATATTCGGCCATCGTCAGCCCAGTCAGCCCGACCCGCAGTCGAGCACCTGGCGGCTCGTTCATTTGCCCAAAGACCAGGACGGTCTTGTCAATAACGCCGGACTCGCGCATCTCGCGCCACAGCTGCGTTCCCTCGCGAGTCCGCTCCCCCACGCCGCAGAATACCGAGTAACCACCGTGCTCCGCGGCGATGTTCCGGATCAGCTCCATGATGATGACCGTCTTACCGACACCGGCTCCCCCAAAGACGCCAACCTTTCCACCCTTGGTGAAGGGAGCCACCAAGTCGATGACCTTCAACCCGGTCTCGAACACCTCGACCTGTGTCGACTGCTCCTCGAAAGAGGGCGCAGGACGGTGAATCGGCCACCGGGGAGCATCATCGGGAACTGGCCCCTGCTCATCGATTGGCTCACCGACCACGTTGAAGATACGGCCAAGTGTTGCCGGGCCAACCGGCACCTTGATCGGCTCACCAGTGTCGATGACCGGCATGCCTCGCTTGAGACCATCGGTGGTCGACATCGCAACCGCTCGGACCCAGTCGTTCCCAAGATGCTGCTGCACTTCGAGAACAAGCCGCCCTCCGTCAGGGCGCTCGACAATTAAGGCGTTATAGATATCAGGCAGCTGACCCGGTGGAAACTCCACATCGACCACGACGCCCTGAATCTGCACGATACGACCAGTCGCTACCTTCGTTGTCATCCTTCTCACCTCGCTCGTTTTGCCGCGCAGCTCACTGCAGCGCACCGAGTGCGTTCGCCCCGGCAGCGATCTCGCTCACCTCGCGAGTGATCTGTGCTTGCCGCGCCTTGTTATATGTCAACGTCAATTCCGCCACAAGGTCCAGCGCATTTTGGGTCGCGTTCCGCATTGCGACCATCCGCGCACTGTGCTCGGAGGCCGACGCCTCGAGAAGCACACGATAGAGCTGCATCTCGATGAATCTCGGCAACAACGCCTCCAGCACCGTGACTGGATCCGGCTCGAAAATGTAATCACTGATCGCGCCAGTCCCTTCCGGTGGCTCAATCGGAAGCAGTTGCAACACGCGCGGCTCCTGCTTCAGCGTGTTGATGAAGTGGGTGTAAACAACAAATACCGCGTCAACTCGCCCAGTCGTAAAGTCTTGTGTCGCCAACTCAGTGAGAGGACGCACCGCCTCGATCGATGGTCGGTCTGTGATCCGGGTGAACTCAGCGACCATCGGCCAACCGTAGCGTACGAGGAAGTCGCGTCCCTTACGACCAACCGCTACAATATCGAAGTTCTCCAACGGCTCTGGCCGCTCACGCGTCATAAAATCGACCGCTCGCCGGATAACATTCGTGTTGAGTGAGCCGGCCAGCCCCCGATCCGATGTTACGAGGATTAGCTGAATTCGCCGGATCGGGCGCCGCTGGAGAAGCGGAAACGCGCGCACTTCTTCCTGTGGACTGGTCATCGCTGCCAAATCGCCGAGCATTGCCCGGATCCGCTCGGCATATGGCCGCGCAGCCAGGACCGCCTGTTGCGCTCGCCGCATCTTCGATGCGGCCACCATCTCCATCGCGCGTGTGATTTGCGCCGTGTTCTTGATCGAACGAATACGACGCCGAATCTCACGCGGCGTGACTGCCTGCGGCACAGCCTCTGGCCCCCTCTCCGGACCGTTACACGATCACCCGCTCCTGCGGCGGTGTCCAAATGCTCTGCTTAAAGGCACGCGTAACGTCGTGGAGTTGCTGGATCAAATCGTCCTTCAACTCCCGCTCCGTGGCGATTCGCTGCAGGATCTGCGGGTGACTCGTCCGCAGATACTCGAGGAACTGCTTTTCAAACTCCCGTACATGCTCCACCAGCACATCGTCGAGATAGCCGTTCGTCGCCACCCAGATGATGGCAACCTGCTCCTCGACAGGCATTGGCTGGTATTGCGGCTGCTTGAGGACTTCGGTTAACCGCAAACCACGGTCAATTTGCCGCTTTGTCGCTGGATCGAGCTCGGCTGCAAACTGCGCGAACGCGGCAAGTTCGCGGAACTGCGCAAGCTCGAGGCGCAGCCGACCAGCCACTTGCCGCATCGCGCGGATCTGTGCCGCACCACCCACCCGAGAGACCGAGAGTCCCACGTTAATCGCCGGGCGAATTCCGGCATAGAACAGATCCGGCTCGAGATAGATCTGCCCATCGGTAATCGAAATGACGTTAGTCGGAATATAGGCCGAGACGTCATTGGCCTGCGTCTCCACGATCGGAAGCGCAGTCAACGTACCGCCACCAAGATCGTCCCGGAGACGGGCAGCACGCTCCAGGAGACGCGAGTGGAGGTAGAAAATATCACCCGGATACGCCTCGCGCCCCGGAGGTCGCCGCATGAGGAGCGAAACCTGACGATAGGCCCAGGCATGCTTGGACAGGTCATCGTAGACGATGAGCGCATGCCCGCCACTCTCCATGATCTCTTCACCCATCGCACAGCCAGCGTAGGGGGCGATATATTGCAGCGCCGCTGGATCGGACGCCGTCGCCGCCACCACGATCGTGTGCTCCATCGCCCCGTAACGCTCGAGCGTCGCGACCGTCTGCGCCACCTGAGCGCGCTTCTGTCCGATCGCAACATAGATGCAGATGACGCCCTTTCCCTTTTGATTAATGATCGTATCGATCGCAATCGCGGTCTTGCCGGTCTGGCGGTCACCGATGATCAGCTCCCGCTGTCCACGACCAATTGGAATCATCGAGTCGATTGCCTTGATCCCTGTCTGGAGCGCGGTGTCGACGTCTTGGCGCATCACCACACCGGGAGCGATCCGCTCGATCGGACGGAATTTATCGGTCTTGATCGGTCCCTTCCCGTCGATCGGCTCACCCAGGGCATTTACCACCCGCCCAACAAGAGCCGGACCGACTGGTACTGAGGCGATCCGCCCGGTCGCCCGGACCTCGTCGCCTTCCTCGATGCCGGTGTAGTCGCCAAGGATGATCACACCGACCGAGTCTTCCTGCAGGTTGAACGCGATGCCGAGCACGCCGTTCTCGAACTCGACGAGCTCGCTGGCCATCACATCACGCAGGCCATGTACCGTGGCGATGCCATCGCCGACCTGTACAACGTAGCCGACGTTGGTCACCACCATCCGGCTGCCATACTGTTCGATTTGCTGCTTCAGAATCTCTGTGATCTCGGTTGGTCGCACCGACATGCTGCCTCCCTCGCCACGCTCAGGCTGCTGCTCCGATCAATTGTCGGCGCAGTCCGGTCAGCTGCGTCCGCACACT
>DAOTWO010000434.1:0-3296 GCA_034435855.1 Thermomicrobium sp.
TCCGGAGCTCCAGATGGACACCTTTGCAATCTATGGCATCCCTGCCACACCAGCCGCGCTGGCCGATATCGAACATAACCTTGTTGTCTTCCCGTACCTGCGCGACGCAGTGACGTTAGAGCGGTATGCCCGTGCTGTGACGGTACAGATGGGTGGCGCGGCCGGCTTTGCCTTCCCAGCGATGAGCGGCGCAGAGCTTCGTCGCGTCGTCATCCCCTATACGATCAGCCTGGCCGTGCAGCTGGGAGAAGCGGTGTTCACGGCACGCCGGGAACATACCGACCCGATTGCGGCCGCCCTTGCTGTCACTGGTGGCTGCCTGCTTTTTCGCGGCAAAGTGGTCGACGTGGAGCGCCGGTTGGCGGCAGGCTTTGCGCGGGGAAGCATGCGCTTCGAAGGACTTGGCGATGACCGAGGGAGCGAACTCCGGATTGACTTTCAGAACGAGAACTTGATCGCTCGTCGAGACGGCCAGGTCATCGCCACGGTACCTGACCTGATCTGCCTCGTTGACCAGGAAACCGCCGAACCGGTCACGACGGAAGTCGTCCGGTACGGCCTCCGCGTGGCCGTACTCGGCATCCCGGCACCGGCACTGCTCCGGACGCCAGAAGCACTCGCCGTCGTTGGGCCTGCTGCCTTTGGGTACGTCGATGTGGAGTACCAACCGCTGCCAGGCATCTATGGAGGAGATCGTCTCGCAGCAGAGCGCGGCGCGGCAACTCAGTAAACGGCGTTGAGCAACATCATACGCAAAAGGTAAATCAAGAGCAGTGCGACCAGCGGCGAGAAATCGATGAATCCTGTTCGCGGCATGACGCGCCGGATCGGAGCAATGATTGGTTCGGTAACCTGCACCAGGATCTGCGAAATCGGCCAACGTGCCCCAGGATCAAACCAGGAGAGGATTGCACGCGCGATGATCGCGATCTGCATCACCCAAAGGAACGTGAGGAGAACGTTCAGCACAAATTCCACGGAAGACAGCCTCCAGTTCTGTACTTACTGAATGGTATCACCGTCCAGCAAAAGCGTCAATCGACATGCACACCGGTGCGCTGCGGACAGCACGAGCGGGTGTGATGCTTCATTCCGATACCTCGCGTAGAATGGCGCAGGCCGTGCTGTGGCTGAGTAGTCCGATGAGCGGAAAGGAGCGAGAGCGGACGATGGGCAAGGACGTGCTCGTGTTGACCTGGAAATATTTCTCTGCCCGCGAGGAGATCCAGCGCTTCCTTGCAGAACGCGGGTGCCGCTTCGTCGAGCGGGAGATTCGCTACCCGGTTGATGAAGAACAACTCTGCGAACTCGTCCGGGACATTGACGGGCTGGTGGTCGGATTGGAGCCGGTCACTGCGCGCGTTTTGTCCTGTGCGAACCGGCTCAAGGTGATCAGCACCAGCGGCGTCGGTTACGACAACATTGACGTCGCGGAAGCGACCCGTCGTGGCATCGTCGTGAGCAACTGTCATGGTGCCAACGAGCACTCGGTCGCCGAACTTGCCTTCGGTCTCATGCTGAGTCTTGCCCGGCACATCCACCGATCCGACCGGGCGATGCGGCAGGGACGCTGGGAACCATACTTTGGGGTCGAGCTCTGGGGCAAGACGTTGGGCGTGGTTGGGCTGGGCCGTGCCGGCCGGGCTGTGGCGCTGCTTGGGCGTGGATTTGGGATGCGTGTCCTTGCCTCGGACATTGTGTGGGATACGACTTTTGCCAACGCTCATGAAATCAGCTATGTTCCGCTCGATAAGCTCCTGCGCGAGTCGGACTTCGTCTCGCTCCACGTTCCGCTGACACCCGAGACGCGCTATCTCATCGACGAGCGGGCACTCGCGCTGATGAAGCCCACCGCATTCCTCATCAACCTGGCACGGGGGCCGGTCGTCAAGCAGTCGGCGCTGGTGGAAGCGCTGCGCCGCGGGCAGATTGCTGGCGCTGGACTGGACGTCTTCGAGGTCGAGCCGATCCGCGACAACCCGTTTATCGAGTTCGAGAATGTTGTCATGACGCCACACCTTGGTGGCTCAACCCAAGAAGCACGGGAGCGCACCCTCTATCTGGCACTCACCAACGTCTGCAACGTGCTCAACGGCCGGCCACCCCATGCACAGGTGAACCCTGAAGTATGCCTTGGATGGTGAGGAGAACCATGTTGCGCGACGAGCAAAAGGCGTTCCTACTCCGCTTGCTTGAAGCTCCGAGCCCCTCTGGGTTCGAAGAACCGGCTGCTCGAATCTGGCGGGAGGAAGCAAGTCGATTTGCTGACGAGGTTTGGGTCGACCACAACGGGAACAGCTTCGCCCGCCTGCGCGGCAGCGGACCGACCGTCCTGATCGAGGGTCACATCGACGAGATCGGCCTTATGGTGACCCACATCGACGAGCAGGGCTTTATTTGGTTCCGTGGGATCGGTGGCTGGGACGACCAGATCTTGACTGGCCAGCGTGTCCGGATCCTCTCGCAGCAGGGACCAGTGCTCGGCGTGATTGGCCGCAAGCCAGCCCATTTGCTGAGCGAGGAGGAAAAGGGTCGCGCGAGCCGTATGAAGGAGCTGTGGATCGACATTGGCGCACGGGACGGAACTGAGGCTCGCGAGCTCGTCCGCGTCGGGGATCCGATCGTCATCGAGCAGCCTCCGGTTGAGCTTCGCAACGGCCGATTGGTGGCGCGTGGCCTGGATAACCGGATGGGAGCGTTTATTGCGCTCGAAGTGCTTCGCGCGCTCGCGAGCGAAAGGCCACCGCTGGAGGTCGTGGCGCTTGCCGCAACACAGGAAGAAATCAGTTTTCTTGGTGCTCGCGCAGCGGCATTCGCTGTGGAACCCACTGTGGCGATCGTGATCGACGTGACGCATGCCACTGACCACCCAGAAGCAGATAAGCGTGGCGGTGGCGACGTGCGGATTGGCGGCGGGCCAGTCCTCGACCGCGGCTCAATGGTGCATCCGCGTGTCCTCGAGCGGCTGCTTGCCGCAGCCGAGGCAGAAAGTATCCCGGTCACTCTCTCGGCAGCGCCAATACGCACCGGCACGGACGCCGATGCGATTGCCCCAGCACGTGCGGGCATCCCTTGTGGGCTCGTGTCAGTACCGAACCGCTACATGCACTCGCCGAACGAGTTGGTGAGCCTGGACGACCTGGACGCTGCGATCCGCCTCATCACCCGCTTTGTGCGCGACCTTGGCCCGGAACCAGACTTCCGGCGCCTCTAATCGGCATCAAGCGGTGTCCAGAGTTCGATCTCGAGGTCGTCATAGTCACGCGTCCGAGCACCTTCCCCGAGCTCGCCGTGGA
>DAOTWO010000435.1:0-5711 GCA_034435855.1 Thermomicrobium sp.
ACATAAAGGCCGTTAATCCCGGGCAAACGCACATCGACCAAGGCCACGTCCGGGTGATGAAGTTCCGCGCGTTGCACCGCCTCATGCCCAGAAGCCGCCTCTGCTACCACCCGGAATCGTCCATGCTGATCCAACAATTGCCGCAGCGCGAAACGAAACAACGGGTGATCATCGACGACCAGTACCCGCACGACCCCCTGTCGCTTGCCAGAACTGTTGCTCCGCATCGCCATGCCCCTCCCGTTTTGCACGCCACACTAACAGTTTCTTCTGCTACAGATGATTCGACGATGCGGAATTAGTCACACATTAGGAATCACCAGTCCTAGGATGGTGAGTACTGATGCCGCATGTACGTACTATGCCAAAGAGACACACTAGCGCAGTTGCCACCCGAAGTACCCGAGTAGCCCAATGAGGCTCTTCGCATCGCTGATCTCCCCACGCGCAATTGCTAAACGCGCCTCATCTGTCGTCAGCTCCACGACGCTTAGGCGCTCGTCCGCAGCTGGGCGCGGTTGACTCAACTCGAGTTCCTCGGCAATGAACACAACCAGCTCCTCGTCGGTCCACCCGGGACTCACCGCGAAACGAACCAACTCTCGTAACACTCCTGCACGGTACCCGGTCTCTTCTTCCAGTTCTCGACGCGCACACGCCTCCGGTGACTCTCCTGGTTCCAGGGTGCCCGCCGGGAGCTCGAGCGACATCCGTCCAATTGCGTGGCGATATTGACGAACCAGAATCACGCGTCCGTCACCCTTCACTGCAAGGATCGCGACTGCCCCAGGGTGATGCACGATCTCACGGACCCGTCGTTGTCCGTCCGGGAGAACAACGTCATCACGGTACACCGTGATTAGCCGGCCCGCAAAGACGACTTCACGATGGAGCAACTGTTCCTGCATGGCACATTACCCCTCTTCCGACCAATCGACGAGTTGACACTGTACGCTTCTCCATATCCACGAGCAAAGTCGAACGCTCCGCCTCTTTGCTTTTAGAAGGATGCCGGAAGGGTCTGTCGTGGCGCCGCAGGTGCTGAACCTCACAGTGTAGCGCTGAGTAGAGGCCCCAAGTTCAGCGTGGCTCCATCAGGGGCATCGTCGGTGCACAGCCCTGGGGACGCTATGTGCCACGTGCACGAAACCATCCTGGGCAATTTCCCATGACCGAGAATCAGTGCACCGTCTGACTCGATGTGTGCCTTGGGGACTCAAGACACCGAGCCGCAACACAGCGTACTGCAATCGCACGCGTGTAGACCCCTACTCGACGAGCGCAACAGTTCACCATGCTTTACGCTGCCGGTGAGGCATTCCATACTCACAGGTTCACGCATTATCGGGAACGTGACCGACTGGGGTAACCGATCACGCGGGGACCAGGTCACAAAACCGGTAAGAGTGGTTCAAAAGCGAGCGG
The DNA here is from genome assembly GCA_034435855.1 of Thermomicrobium sp. Classification (GTDB taxonomy): domain Bacteria; phylum Chloroflexota; class Chloroflexia; order Thermomicrobiales; family Thermomicrobiaceae; genus Thermomicrobium. Next base: position 1,426 of record DAOTWO010000435.1, read on the forward strand.
AGGCGCCGGGCGGATTCGAACCGCCGAATCGCGGTTTTGCAGACCGCTGCCTTAGGCCACTTGGCTACGGCGCCCTTCATCTCCCCGTGGATAGTATAACACTGCCCTACCTCTCAGCGCTGCCCCTGCGTAGGTATGGAGCATTCTCCGCGCTCTGGGCACTCACGAATCGCCTGCCCCCCAATGGCCCCACCGCAATCGCACACGTGAGGATCAATCAGGTCCGACCCACACCATACCCCACTTCTCGAGAGCAAGCCCCCTTCGTGTCGGTTACTCCACCCTGTGTCGGTTGCTCCACCCATTGCTCTTAATTTCCTTGAAAAGCTGCACTTTGAGTCGACTCAATGCACCGTCATTTCCGTCTCGATACTCGTGGGAAGTCCACATGCCGAAATGAGTTGACACGGGAACACTTTCGGTCTTGCATGTGATCCTTACGGCTTCGCTTAGCACCTGTGCACAACCTCGCTTCCAGGCGCGCGACGGAAGCACTCGAAATCTCGTCATGGCATACACGCGCTATCACAACGCCGCTAGCGAAGGACAACCAGTCCTCGATCGGTTACGCGCGCTTCGGGAATCACTGAAAGGGCCATAAACGAGAGCAGGGCGAACGGAGCGGGTACCGTGCTCCCGAGCTCGCGCGCCACCTGCTCGACAGCCTCGTATTGCGCCGCCACCTCCTCCAAGGGTTCCGGCGACAGGATGCCCGCTACCGGCAAGGCCAATTGCGCGCGCACCCCCCCGGCAACGACGGCAGCCAGACCACCCCGCATCGCCGCGATCGTCTCAATTGTCCGCAGGATGTCCGCATCATCGACGCCGACCACAACGATGTTGTGCGCATCGTGGGCAATCGACGAGCCGATCGCCCCACGCTTCAAACCAAAACCACGGACCAGCCCCACACCGACCTGCCCCGTCGCCCGGTGTCGCTCCACAACGACAAGTTTCAGAAGATCCCGATCCGGATCTGCTTTCACCTCTCCATCCCGGACTGTCGGCTCTACTTCGATGGCCCGCGTGACAATCTGCCCTGGAATCGCCTCCACTGCGACCATTCGGGCGGTTGCCGGAATGCGCAGCTGTGCCGGCTCGATCGGCGCGATGTGCACGGTGTCGAGGAGCCACGCAGGAATTGCTCGCTCGACGGTGAAGAGCGCTTTTCCATCTTCCGCAACAACTTCGCCACGGAACAGCACGAGAGAGGGTCGAATGTCGTCAAGGCGCTCGAAGACTACCAGATTGGCCCAGTACCCAGGCGCCACTAAGCCATATCCATCGAGTCCCCAGTACTCGGCGGTATTCAGGGTAGCCAGGCGGATCGCCCGAATCGGGTCGAGTCCAGCCGCGATAGCCTTGCGTACGATCGCATCCACGTGACCGTCATGGAGCAGCGTCGCGCAGTCGCGATCATCGCTGGCGAAGCAGCACTGTGGGTAGGTTGCATCGGTCACCAGGGGAAGGAGCTCCAGCAAGTTATGCTCAGTGGAGCCCTCACGGATCATGATGCGCAGCCCACGACGCAGCTTCTCGCGTGCTTCCTCCAACCGCGTTGACTCATGATCTGAGCCCATACCCGAAGCGATATACGCGTTCAAACGATGCCCGCGCAAGCCTGGTGCATGCCCATCGCGACGCCGTGCTGGTAAGCTCAACTTCTCGTAGATCTCCGTATCGCCCGCAAGGACGCCGGGGAAGTTCATCATCTCACCAAGCGCGACGGCATTGGGAAGCGCGAGCCCTTCCCGGATCGCCGCTGCGTCCATGACCGCTCCAGCACTTTCGAACGGGCTCGCTGGCACACAGGAGGGAATGGTAAAGAAGACACCCAGCGGAAGTGCCGCGGACGCCTCAGCCAAGGCACGAATGCCAGGTAGACCGACCACGTTCGCAATTTCGTGCGGATCGGTCACTACCGCTCCAGTGCCATGCGGGACGACAGCTCGCGCGAACTGGTCAATCCACAAAAGTGAACTTTCTACATGGACATGTCCATCGATAAAGGACGGTGCCAGATAGGCGCCAGCGAGATCGATTTCCCGCTCACCGGCAGGATAGTCTCCGACACCCGCAATTCGCCCATAGACGATCGCGACATCGGCTTCTTCGATCTCTCCGCTTGCCACGTTGACGACGCGCGCGTGCCGCAGGACGAGATCTGCCGGCTCCTCTCCCAACGCCACACGAAGCAGTCGTCGCCACTGTTCGAGTGCCAATCCCTCGATCCCAAGACTCACCATGGCGATCCCCCTCTCAGTCGAGGAGCCGTTCCTCGATCCGCGTCAGCAACTCATCCAACTGCTCCAAGAGCGAAGACACCACGTCGGGCAACATGCTACCAGCACTAAACGGGATCTCCGTACTCAGGCGTACCCCGACACCGTGCTCCTGTTCGTCCCACCAGGCATCCGAAAGCAGTTCTTCGCCAGGGGCAAGTGGTGCACTCCGAATCATCTCGACGAGGCGCGTGAGCGTCATGCGTGCCAGACGCTCTCTGATCATCCGTCGTCTTTCATCCTCTTCGTCGAAGAAGAGACCAGGTGAGACGTCCCACACCTCGACCAAATACCCGTCCGAGCCTATGCGGACATCGACTCTTCCAGACTCGGTATCGCAGGCGACAAGCCAGCGGCCGTCTTCACCGTAGAGCGGATATGCCCAAAACCCAGCGGACCGAAGCACCTGAACGACCGGTTCTAAGGCAGCTCGTGTGTCACGCGTCGTCATCGTCCGACCTCACCCTGTCATCTGCGAGGAGACGCCGAGCGACCTCAACCAGCGCCTCCACTTGCTCTCGTTCGTGGGCAGGCAAATCGGCTTGCGCCATCAGTATTACCCCTGGCCGGAGTTCCCAGCGATACCAGAGTGTCGCCTGAAGATCTAGGCTTTCACCTACCCGCGTCAGCTCGGATCGAATCTCCTCCAAACCCAGTCGGCGTGCACGCAGTTGTTGGATAACCTTGAGCCGCTGGAGATGGGCGGTGCCATACCGGGCAGTGGGTCCGCGCCCCACAGGTGGCGGCAGCAACCCGCGCGCCACATAGTAGCGGATCCGGCGTGGCGGTACGCCAGAGCGCTCAGCGAGTTCCTGAATGCTCATTGCTCGTTGGTTCGCGTCCACTCGCATGAAGCACCCGTCACCTTCGGCTGCATGAAGTATGCTCGCTATCAGGCCGACGATCGTCATGAAGGGTGAAGGTATCGATGGAGAAGCACGATACGGACTTTTGGCAGTCTCCCTTCCTGCTCGTCGGTGTCGTCCATCTCTTACCCCTACCAGGAACCCCACGCTTCACCGGCTCGTTTGCTACAGTCCGTGAGCGCGCGCTCCGAGACGCCGAGGCGTACGTGCGTGGTGGTGCACACGCACTCCTCATCGAGAACTTTGGTGATGTTCCCTTCCGCAAGGAGCGTGTCGAACCCCATGTGATCGCTGCAATGGCGCTCATTGTCGAGGATATTCGCCGAGCAACCGGGCTGCCGATCGGTGTGAATGTCCTCCGGAACGATGCACTGGCTGCACTCGGGATCGCCGCGGCCACAGGAGCCCGCTTCATTCGCGTCAATGTCCACGTCGGTACAATGCTGACTGATCAAGGAATTATCGAGGGGAAGGCCGATGAGACGCTGCGCTACCGGAGACTGCTTGGAGCATCTGTCCAAATCTGGGCCGACGTCCACGTCAAGCATGGTACCCCTCTCGCCCCACAGTCACTCGAAGACGCGGCGGTCGAAACGGTCGAGCGTGGCCTTGCCGACGCGCTCATCGTCACCGGGTCGTCCACGGGGCAACCTCCGCGCCTCGAGGACGCCACCAGTATCCGGCAGAGGCTTCCAGGTGTCCCGCTCCTCCTCGGCAGCGGTATCACGCCGCAGAACGTCGCACCGTTTCTCAGCGTGGCGAATGGAGCAATTGTTGGGACGTGGGCTAAGGTGGATGGGATAGTCCACAACCCGGTCGACGAGCATCGCGTTCGCCAACTTGTCCAGACGATCGCCACGCTCGTCTCCATCCGCCACGCTGGATGAAGGCAATCCGCAGCCCCTGTGCACTCGAGGCCTCCGTGCCCGGGGAGACAAGAAGCGAATCGTGCGTCTAGGAAGCACACTGTGGCTACTTCAGTTACCGTCGTGCCGCAACCTAGGAGTGCTACCATGCGTGAGCTCTCGGATTCACCTCACTGTGTGGGCCGGACATCGATGACATCCAGTTCCACTCGGTCTTGGCCATTCCAGGAGCTCCGTCGAAGCGTGAACGCGATGTCGATCCGGCCCATGCG
>DAOTWO010000436.1:0-3303 GCA_034435855.1 Thermomicrobium sp.
AGTTCGGTCAGGACGGTGACGACTGCAGCGGCACGATAACCGAAGAGTGGTACACCGATGAGATTTGCGGCGACATTGAATGCCGTCGCCACGGCATATGCCGGAGCGATTTCGCGTTGGCGATTCGCTGCGATCACCGCGTACTGGGCGATACCGTTCAGGTAGTGCAGTGGCGCGAACCAAATGAGAATGCGCAACGTGTCTGCAGCGTCTGGTAGAAAGGCTCTCCCGCCGAGAATTCTGATGAAGAGGGGTGCGGCCACGAGAGTCACCAAGACGATCAGCCAGGCAATAACGACAAGGAATTTTGCTCCGAGTTCGAAGGTTCGACGGAGGTCGGATCCAGATTGGCGGGACAACAACGGAAAGATTGCGAGCACGAAGTAGGACGGAAGTAAGGGAAGAAGATTGGGGAGCTTGTAGGCTGCATCGTAGATGCCGAGTGCACGTGTTCCTGCAAAGCCTTGGATCACGAACGTGTCAATACGGAAGAAAACCGTGATGAGCAGCCCGTTGAGCAAGAGCGGCCAGGCAGTTTGGGCGAGCTCCTTCGCTTCGGTTGCAGACAACCCCCAAGCGATCCGAACGTTCTGGCGCTGGACGGCGAGGTGGAGCGCCACAGCGTTGCAGAGCGCGGCGAAGACAGCTGCGCTAGCGATACCGGGAACACCGAGCCCATGACCGAGTAAGAGCAATCCGACGGAGAAGCGAATCAGGTTGGTGAAGACGGTGAGTACTGCTGGCAGGTGCAAGCGCTCAACGCCTGTAAAGACCGAATTGATTGCTTCGCCGTAGCTTGCGGGAACAATCGAAATGGTCAAGAGCAGGATCGCCAGGGCGCTGGCACGGGAGAGATCGAGCCAGTGTCCACCGAGCACGAGAAATGAGATCAGGAGGGGGAGAAGAAGGGCAAGCATGGAGAGACGGAAAAGTGTGGTTGAACCGATGAGACGTCCAGCAGACTCGGGATTTTTGGCGACTTCCCGTGCGACGAGGATTGAGAGGCCAAAGTCCGAGATTGTCTTGAGGTAGAGCCAGGTGACGGTCGCAATCGCGTACTGGCCATTCCCTTCGACGCCAAGAATCCGGAGGGCAATAGCCGCGAACACGAGGTCCACGAAACGGTTAAGAAGTTGGGCGGCGAGAGGGGTTGCGGAGTTGGCGAGAATTCGCCGAGCCTGATTATCGGCAAGGCGGTCGATGGTCGTCGATCCGATGGAAGCGATGCCGAATAGCCCGACGAAACTGACCCCCAAGGTGCCGATCAGTAACCATTGAATGGAGTCCGAGCCGAGTGTCCACTCTGTACCGAGCATTGCTCACCGTCAGACGACTGATCCGTTTCGTGCGCGGCGGGTGCTCATGCTCCGTTCGCTTTCAGCGACATGATGGGTCTTGTTCCATGTGTCAGCTCCGACGTGCAAACTGACGATACACCTCGAGATGTTGCTCAGCCGACTGTCGCCAGGTAAATGACCGTGCGCGCTCTCTCGCAGCTCGACTTAGACGTTCGCGCAATGAACCATTCATGAGCACGGTCAGAATTGCCTCTGCGAGTTCGTGCGGTGCGTCGATTGGGACGAAGAGGGCTGCGTCTCCGGCCACCTCGCGATGTGCAGGAAGATCAGTCGCGATCACTGGAGCAGCACAGGCCATTGCCTCGAGTAAGGGAAGGTTGAAGCCTTCGTAGTACGACGCAGTGACAAAGGCTGCTGCGCCGCTGTAGAGCGTTGCCAAGGTACTATCTCCAATGCTACGGAACCGTACTAGCCACCCACGCCGTTCAGCTTCCAACAGAGCCGCTTCGATCCGTTCTGCTAGCCAACCAGTCGATCCTACGACGACGAGTTGAAGGTCAGGCAGCTGGGTTGCCGCGAGTTCGATCGCTCGGATGAGAACTGGGTAGCCCTTACGTGGTTCGATCGTGCCGACTGCAATGACATAGGGATCGCGCAGACCGAAACTGGCAAGAACTGGCCGGCGTTCCTCCATCGGAATTGGCGTGAACAGGGATGAGACACCATGTGGGATGGCAAAGATGCGGTTCGGAGCAATGTGATACAAGCGCAGGAGATCCTGGCGAACGGCCTCACTCACGGTGATGATGGCGTCGACTTCTCGGAGCATCCGTGGCACGGTGTTGGACAGAAAGCGCACTAACCGAGGATGCCCGAGTTCCGGAACCAGGAGGAAACTCAAGTCGTGGATCGTCACGAGGCGTGGAGCGCGTGCCGGGGGCACAAGAAAGTTGGGACCATGAACAAGGTCAACCTCACCCGTGACAAGTTCGACGGGAAGCGGAAAACGGAGACGATGCCAAAGACGCGTGAGCCAGGTTTCTGACAGGGGAAGAGCACGGTTGGTGGTCGTCGCGGGAGGGGTGCCATAGCAGTGACCAGAGGGACGACCATACCAGAGCACAAGGTCGTGACGAAGGAGACTCCCAAGTTCGCGCACCAGTTCGCGGACGTAGCGTCCGATACCAGCTGGTTGCGCGATACCAGCTGAGAAGTCGAGGGCTACCTTGACCATATCAGCTCCCGCGTAGGTGGTCAATTAACCAAGGAACGCCGGCCACCGGAAATACACTCCAGTAGGCGACAAATCGATCGAGAAGCGCCAGCGCGATGGCCTGTTCGATGGGGATGCCCAACAGGGCAAGCGTGCTCGCGATACCGAGCTCGACAGCTCCCACTCCAGCTGGCGTAAGCGGGACAGTGGTCAAGAGGGCTGCCACAAGTGCGACGAGGAGCGTAAGCGGGGGGCTCAAGTAAAGATCCAGGGCGCGGGACTCGGCGTAGACGCGTAGCCCCTCCAACAGCCAAAGGGGGAGGGTCGAAATACCCAGGGCGATGCCAGTGCGTCGATCGACCAAGAGCCCCGAGGCAAGTGTTTGTGCTGGGCGTTGTAGGAATGCTGGAAGTATGCCGAGAAAACGCCCGAGGCGGCGTAATGCGAAGAGACCGGCAACCAAAGCGATGCTAGTGAATACAGCAACGAGTTGCAGCAGAAGAATTGGTCGCCCTGGATCGGTACCGAGCGCTAGTACGGCGACGAGGGGAAAAAGAGCGGCGAGGAAGAGGAAATCTGCTGTGCGTTCGACGAGGACTGTGCCGACGATGGTTCCGAGCGAAGTCTGGAGCCGTCGGTGAGCGAGGTAGCTACGGTAGAGTTCGCCGACCTTCGCGGGAAGGGCGCAGTTGAGGAGCCAGCCGTAGAGGTAAGGGCGGAGGAGGTGATAGGGGCGGAATGGATGAACACGCATTGGAAGTTGGGAGAGGAGGCGATGCCAACGCCAGGCAC
>DAOTWO010000437.1:0-4103 GCA_034435855.1 Thermomicrobium sp.
TCTGGAACGAACTTGGGCAAACGCAGGGGACAGTCCCTTCGAGCGAACTTGTCGATTTCAGCTATCTCGAGGAGGCAGCAAAGCAGACATGAGACCCCCAGGCTGGGACGCGCGAGGAGGAAACCGCCGGTGATCGCAACGCACATCGTTCGTCGACGCGGACCGGAGCAGGAGATGCTCCGAGCCGATCTCTGCATCGTTGGCGCTGGAATCAGCGGTGTGGCATGTGCCGTCACCGCGGCTCGTCTGGGTCGACAGGTCATCCTGATCGACAGCGCCCCGTGGGTGGGCGGACAAGCCGTCGGCGTCCCAATTGGGACAATCGCAGGACTCTACAGTGCTGCGCCTCCAGAAGGCTCGGTGATCCTCTCTCCACTGTTCGCCGAAGAAATCCTCGCGCAACTTCAAGAGCGTGCTGCTGCGTGGCAGATGTACTCTCGCCGTGCACGGACTGTGATCGTTGTCTATGACGAGGGAGAACTGGAACGGATCCTTGAGCACCTCCTCCAGGACGCTGGGGTAACAACTATCCTTGGGGCTACGGCATTTCACGCAAGCCGCGAGGGAGATCGCCTCACGGCGGTCTCCCTCGCCACGCGTTTCGGGACGCTCCGAGTGGAGGCACCGTACTTCGTCGACGCGAGTGGAGATGCCGCCCTCACATGGCTCGCTGGTGCAGCCTGCCGGGTGGCCCAATGTCCGATCTATGGCACGCAAATTGCTGTGCTAGAGGGAGTTCGCCTCTCCCCCAACGATGACATCACCGCCATCGCGCGGCGAGCCGAGGACCTTCTCCGCACTCAGGCAGCCCGATACGGGCTGACACGGCGCGATTCCCGAGTCTTTCTCCTCCCACAGCGACAGCTTGCGGTACTCAATGCGACGCATCACCCGACCCCACTGGACCCCGTCGCGTTCTGGCGCTCCGTCTGGCCTGCTCGGCAAGAAGCGGAGCACGCTGCTCGACTCTTACAGTCCGAGTATCCCGAGGTCTTTGGAGAGGCGCGCCTGCGTCGACTCGGTCACCCCGGCATCCGCCAGACACGCACGATTGTCGGTCGGTATTCACTCACCGCTGAAGATATCCGGCACGGTAAGCGCTTTCCTGATGCCATCGCTCGTGTCGCCTGGCCAATCGAACTCCACGATACGGCCACGGATTATCGCTGGGAACCATTTTCCGACGGCCACTCGTACACGATCCCCTTCCGGGCGCTCCAGTCGGCAGAACTCGACAATGTCCTCGCCATCGGTCGTTGCATCGACGCCGATCCCATCGCGCTCTCAAGTGCCCGTGTGATGGGGCCGTGCATCGCGATGGGCGTGGCTGCAGCGCATGCCGTCCATCTCGTCCTTCAGTCCCAAGCATCCCTTGATCGTCTCGACATGCGGAAGCTACAGGAACGGCTCCGCCGAAATCTCTTCGACCGCCCACAGGATGAACAAGAACCCAGCCAGAACGTCCCTCTCAAGCTCGAGTCCTGACAACATCGCTCCGCGATCCTGACGCGTCATCGACCAACTTGTGTCGAGAGCGCACACCTCGCGGTGCTCACCTCACTCGCGGTGCCGCGTCTCCTCGCCCACTGCGAGTTACCCTGACGACCTCCGGCGGCAACCGTGAGCGACGCATCACGCCGAAAGCTTCACCAATAAAAGATGACACGACCGGTTTCAGTAACGTGGTTCCCTTTCCGTTCAACATAGCGGAACTTCTCAGTTGAACTAGTCATCCGAAACCTCGTACACTTAGATTGGGACCCGCAGAGGAAGTGAGCTTCGACCAAGGGCAGCGAGCCACGGAGGTTCACGATGGCGCAGATGGTGGCGACGCGACCATTCACCGGTGAAGAATATTTAGAGAGTCTACGTGATGGTCGGGAAGTCTACGTCTACGGTGAGCGAGTCAAGGATGTCACGACGCACCCGGCATTTCGGAATGCTGCACGGATGGTAGCCCGGCTCTACGATGCGCTGCATGATCCGGCAAAAAAGGACATCCTGACTGTTGAGACCGATACCGGCAACGGCGGCTTTACTCATGCCTTCTTTCGCGCTCCACGCTCCGCCGAAGATCTCGTAAAGGCACGTGACGCCATCGCCGAGTGGGCGCGAATGACCTACGGCTGGCTTGGCCGCAGCCCAGACTACAAGGCAAGCTTCCTTGGTACTCTAGGTGCCAATGCCCCCTTCTATGAACCTTTCAGCGAAAATGCCCGCCGCTGGTATCGCCTCGGGCAAGAACGGGTTCTCTATTGGAATCATGCGATTGTGAACCCGCCGGTTGATCGCAACCGGCCGCCCGACGAGGTGGGCGATGTCTATATGCACGTTGAGCGAGAGACTGATGGTGGGATCTACGTCTCTGGTGCCAAGGTCGTGGCAACCGGATCAGTCCTCACCCACTACAACTTCATCGCTCACTACGGTCCGCTGCCGATCAAAGACAAAAAGTTTGCGCTCATCTTCACCGTCCCGATGGATGCCCCGGGCGTGAAGCTGATTAGCCGTCCCAGCTATGAGTACACTGCCGCGGTCATGGGGAGCCCATGGGACTATCCGCTCTCGAGTCGCTTAGATGAGAACGATGCAGTGTTCATCTTTGACAATGTCTTTGTCCCCTGGGAGAATATCTTTGTCTACGGTGATGTTGATAAGGTCAACAACTTCTTCCCGGCCTCCGGCTTCATCCCACGCTTCACCTTGCATGGCTGTACCCGCTTTGCCGTCAAGCTCGATTTTATCGCCGGTGTCTTGCTCAAGGCGATTGCAGCAACCGGGGTCAAGGAATACCGTGGGGTGCAAGCTCAGGTCGGTGAGGTCATTGCATGGCGTAACCTCTTCTGGGCCATCACTGATGCGATGTGCCGGAATCCGATTCCCTGGACCGATGGCTATGTCCATCCCAACCTCGAGTACGGGATGGCCTACCGCGTCCTTGCTCCCACGGCATGGTCTCGTGTCCGCCAGATCATCCTGGACAACGTCGCAAGCGGGCTGGTCTATCTCCCCAGCCACGCCCTCGACTTTAAGAATCCTGCGGAGCGCCCCTACCTGGAGAAGTATGTCCGCGGGACTGGAATGGACGCCCATGATCGCGTCAAGCTCATGAAGCTTCTCTACGACTCCACGATCAGCGAGTTCGCTGGCCGCCACGAGCTCTACGAACGCAACTATGCGGGTAACCACGAGAACATCCGCCTGGAGACCCTGATTGTGGCCGAAGCCGTCGGGACGGCCGAGCGAATGCGCGGGTTCGCGGAGCAGTGCATGGCCGAATACGACCTCGACGGCTGGCTGGTATCAGATCTTTTCAACAACGATGACGTGAGCTGGGTCCTGAAGCGCTTTACCGAACAACAAGGGTGATGAACGGGGACATCGGATCGGGCAGGCGGTCTTCGCGGGTCTCCCGCTTGTCCAGTCTGGTTCCCAAGGAGGCTCGATGCCGTCGCAGCGGGATCGGCACCCAGAGGGCAAACAGCCCCGGACAGAATAACAGCACACATGCAGTGGCAGCGGTTGGCAACCCGGATCAGGTGAGCAGCCTGGGCAGGTCCCCTGTTCACCGGTCACCATGGAGGTGAGACGACCGGATGCGGGATCGGTACCCATGAGGAGCGATCTTCTGCTCAGTAGTAGACGCTGTGGCATGTTGGGGGGGAACCTCATGAGCACGAACGGTTACCCTGAACCGATCTTCGACGTCGCTCAGCTGGCTCATGTCGAGATCTATACACCCGACATGGACGGCACACTCTGGTTCTTCAAGGAACTCATTGGGCTCGAGGAGACCGAGCGACACGGTGATTCGGTCTATCTCCGAGCCTACGAAGACTGGTACCACCACACGCTGAAAGTGACCAAACGAGAAAAGCCTGGGCTTGGACACGTCGCCTGGCGCACCAGCTCACCGCAGGCCCTTGAGCGACGCGTGAGGGCACTCGAGGAAGCAGGTCTTGGTGATGGATGGATCGAGGGAGATCGTGGCCACGGTCGGGCCTATCGTTTCCACACACCTGACGGCCATCCGATGGAGCTCCTCTGGGACGTCGAGTACTACAAGACGCCCGCTGAGGCAAAGACGAAACTGATTAACCGAC
>DAOTWO010000438.1:0-7367 GCA_034435855.1 Thermomicrobium sp.
GCCAATACGTGGACCGACGCGATGCCATGTAACTATCACTTGCGCGAACTTGCGCAGCACCTCCGGGAGGGGATCCGTGAAGCGGGAGGGGTGCCCGTCGAGTTCAACACAGTTGCAGTGAACGACGCGATCTCGATGGGGACTGAGGCGATGAAAGCCTCGCTGATTAGCCGCGAGGTAATCGCCGACTCGATCGAGCTCATGGCGTTTGGGTACCAGTTCGACGCGATCGTCGCTCTCGTCTCCTGCGATAAAACGATCCCTGGTGGAGCAATAGGGGTGATCCGAGCTGGCGTTCCGGGCATGGTGCTGTACGGCGGCTCGATCGCGCCTGGCCATTGGCGTGACCGAGAGCTGACGATCGTTGAGGTCTTCGAGGCGGTCGGCGCATACGCGGCTGGGAAGATTACGCTCGAGGAGCTCCAGGAGATCGAGCGCCGAGCGATTCCGGGCCCCGGTGCTTGTGGTGGCCAGTACACGGCGAACACGATGGCAATGGCCTTAGAAGTCCTAGGGCTTTCTCCGATGGGCTACAACGCGATTCCGGCGGTGGCACCGGAAAAGGCTGAAGCAACGCGTGAGGCCGGTCGCCGTTTCATGGAGGTTGTGCGAGCGAACCGGACGCCGCGTGACTTCATCACCAAGACGTCGCTCCGGAATGCGATCGCGGCGGTGGCGGCGACGGGTGGCTCAACAAATGCGGTGCTTCATCTCATGGCGATTGCTCACGAGCTAGGAATCCCGCTGAGTATTGACGAGTTCGATGAGATTAGCCGGCGTACACCGGTGATCGCTGATCTCAAGCCTTGGGGCAAGTATGTGGCATGGAGCCTCTACAAGGCCGGGGGTACAAAGCTAGTCGTGAAGCGGTTGCTCGAGGCTGGACTTGTCGATGGAGACCAGCGACTTGTTACAGGTGAGACGCTTGCCGAGGCAGTAGCGGATGCTCAGGAGGCGCCTGGCCAGCCAGTCGTCTACCATCCGTCCAATCCGTTGAAGCCGCACGGTGGACTCGTGATTCTGCGAGGGTCACTGGCTCCGGAAGGTGCGGTCCTCAAGGTCGCCGGAACGGAGCAGATGTATTTCCGCGGTACCGCGCGCGTCTTCGATGCTGAAGAACAGGCGATGCAAGCCGTGCTGAACCAGCAAATTAAACCTGGAGACGTGGTGGTCATCCGATATGAGGGGCCAAAGGGCGGTCCCGGCATGCGGGAAATGCTCGGTATCACTGCAGCGATTGTCGGCGAAGGGCTCGGACCACACGTTGCCTTGGTCACCGACGGGCGGTTCTCTGGCGGCACCAAGGGTCTCATGGTTGGGCATGTGGCACCAGAAGCCCCGGTGGGTGGTCCCATTGCCTTCGTGCGAGATGGGGACACGATCGTCATCGATGTGGAAAACCGGCGCATTGATCTCGAGGTATCGGATGCTGAACTCGCCGAGCGGCGAGCAAACTGGTCGCCGCCAGCTCCACGCTTCACGAATGGCGTCTTTGCCCGGTACGCGGCGCTCGTGAGTTCGGCGTCCGAGGGGGCAGTCCTCCGCACGCCACGCTGGCAGTAATCACACCCGCGGAAGACGCGGGGACGGCGGATGGTGCATGGAGGAGGGTCGGGGATGGTGATTTCCTCCCGACCCTCGACGTGCTTGTCAGGGGAACGAGACGAACTCCAGTACCTGACGGAGGAGTTCGTCTCGTTCGTGAGCGGAGTCGGCACGGACAGTAATGTGGCCAAGCTTGCGCCGCGGCCGGGGTTCTTTGCCATAGAGATGGACGTGCGTGTTGGGCAAGGCAAGTATGGGCTGGATGGGTGGGACGACACCAAGAAGGTTGATCATTGCGCTGTGACCTCGGGGTGTAGTCGAGCCGAGTGGCCAGCCGAGAATGGCACGCAAATGCTGCTCAAACTGACTTGTCTCTGCGCCCTCGATGGTCCAGTGTCCACTGTTGTGCACACGCGGAGCCATCTCATTGGCGAGCAGCCGGTCGCCGACAACAAAGAACTCAACCGCCAAAACCCCGACATACTCCAGCCGGTTCAGGATCGCTTCGACGTATTGCTGGGCCAACGTCTGCAGTGCCGTGCTTGCACGTGGAGCGGGAGCCCGGGAGATGGCCAAGATCCCTTCCAGGTGACGGTTTTCAACTAAGGGGTAGAAGGTGATTTCGCCCCGGCGCGAGCGGACACCGAGTAACGAGACTTCGTACTCGAATGGCACAAACTCTTCCAGCAAGCAGGGTACTCGGCCGAGGCGTTCCCAAGCCAGAGCCAGCTCTTCTTCGGTGTGAATCTGCGCCTGTCCTCGACCGTCGTAGCCAAGACGACGCGTCTTGAGTAGTGCAGGGAGCGGGACGGCGCTCAACGCCTGGGCGAAATCGTCCGGACCAGAGACCGGTGCGTACCGTGGCACCGGAATACCACATTCCTCGAAGAGTCGCTTTTCTTCAAGCCGATCTTGGGAACGAATCAGGGCCTCGGGAGGTGGTGAGACAGGAAGGCAGGCAGCGAGGAACTCCGCCGTCGATCCCGGAACGTTCTCGAACTCGTAGGTGACAAGATCCAGACCCGCTGCAAAGCGTTCCAGCGCGAGCCGATCATCGTATGGAGCCACGACAAGTTCGGCAACCTGACCCAGCGGTGCATTCGCATTTGGATCGAGACCACGGAACCGCAGTCCGAGCGGATAGCCGGCAAGAGCAAGCATGCGCCCGAGTTGACCACCTCCGAGGATCCCGATCAACAAGCGTGCCCTCCTATTCCGGCTGACGCGGATCTGGTCGTTCAAGAACAAACTGTGTCTGTTGTTCACGGTAGCGACGGAGCGCCTCGCGGATTTCCGGGTACTTATTTCCGAGAATCGCTGCTGCCAGGAGGGCTGCATTGATGGCTCCGGCGCGCCCAATCGCTAGCGTGCCAACCGGTACACCGGCTGGCATCTGCACGATCGAGAGCAGCGAATCCAGCCCATGCAGTGCTTGACTCTGTACCGGTACGCCGAGCACCGGAAGGACTGTCTTGGACGCAGTCATTCCCGGAAGATGCGCAGCACCTCCGGCACCTGCGATGATCACCTCGAGACCGCGGCGCTCGGCACTCGCTGCATACTCGAACATCAGGTCAGGCGTGCGATGTGCTGAAACCACACGGACTTCGTAGGGGATGCCCAGTGCTTCAAGTGTTTCCGCCGCATGACTCATTGTTTCCCAGTCTGAGCGCGAGCCCATGATGATGCCGACGAGCGGCTGGCTCGGCGTCGTGCTCATCGCTCTTGCTCCTGTGATTCAGTCTTCGCCCTGTGCTCTTGTGAAGCCCGGCTCGCCGTCCAACTCATGGAGCAACTGTACCCGGCTCCAGCGATAGCGTGCACTAACGCGACTGAGGAGCTCGGTGACCGTCCTTGTCGTCACTTCGCCGTCGCGAGGGAGGAATCGGCAGCGCCAATGGTCGACATAATCGATCCGGGTGCCTACATCCGGATAGACTTGCAATCCGCGGCTCGAAATCAGGTGGAGGCGCAGTGGCAAATCAGCCACGAGCGCCTCCAGATTCGGGCCGAGAACCTCCGGTGGTTCTGTGCCCTCGATGATGAGGTCGAGACCAACGACCCGGCGCTGACCCGGACGAATGGGATCCAGCTCGGGGCGCTGGGGCGGAATGCGGATCTCTTTGTGTGGTCGAGAGTGCCAGGTTTTTGAACGGCGACCGAGATTGGCAATGATTGCATCGGTGAACGCGGTGGTGGAAACCGCCCGCTCATCTCCCACGACGTCGCGAGTGAGCGCCTTGCCCTCTTCGAGCGTCACCACGAGCGCCTGTTCGATCGTTTCAGCAGCCTGAAACTCGTCGAGGTAACGGAGCATCATCACCGCAGTCAGGATCATCGCCGTTGGATTAATGACATTCTTTCCGGCGTACTTCGGGGCAGTGCCGTGGACTGGCTCGAAGATCGCAACCTCATGACCGTAATTTCCGGAGGGGGCGAAGCCGAGTCCCCCGACGAGCCCAGACGCGAGATCAGAGATGATGTCACCGTTGAGGTTCGTGGTCACGATCACTTCGAACTGTTCGGGTGCCTTGACGAGTTGGTGCGCGCAGTTATCGATGATGAGGTGATTCGCTTCGATATCCGGATACTCGCGGGCGATCTCCTCAAAGATGTGTTGGAACCAGCCCTCCGTCAGCTTCAGGATGTTCGATTTCGTCGCGCAGGTGACTTTCTTCCGACCTTCCGCCCGAGCGAGTTCGAAGGCGAAGCGGATCACCTTCTCACTACCCTTGTATGAGATCAACTTGTGGGCGATTGTCACACCAGGAGTTTCCCGATATTCAATTGCAGCGTAGAGATCTTCAATATTCTCTCGGACAACGACAAGATCGATATTGCGTCCACGGTAGGGAGTTGGAATAGACGGCAATTCACGGACCGGGCGAACGTTCGCAAACGCTTCGAAGAGCTTGCGCAAGGTGACGTTGGCACTCTTCTCACCGTAACCCACTGGTGTTTCGAGCGGCCCCTTCAGGACGACGCGTGTCCGCTTAATGGACTCAATGGTGTCGTCAGGGACGCCGCTCGCAATCCCTTCACGAAAGACGCTTGCGCCAGCTCGCCGGACCTCCCACTCGATAGGGGCACCGACTGCTTCGATGATCCGGCAGGCACTCTCAACGATCTCCGGCCCAATGCCGTCACCCGGAATCAGCGTTACCAGTTTTTTGCCGGTCGGCGTGACGACGTACTTCATGCTTGCTTCGCTTCCTCCCATGGACACCTCTCGGCAGCAGGCTCACACAGCCCGAGCCCGCACGATACCCAAGTACGACTGCCGTTGTCAAGCTGGTGTTTATGGGTTCACTGTGTATCGGTTATGAACCGTCGTTGCCTCATGAAGTCACATCGCGTGCAGCCGAAGTAGCCACAGTAAGGCGGCCCGTTCTCACGTCATCGCAGACGAGGTCAGCGACCACATTACCCAAACGAACGCTGTAATTGGTTCCACGATCTTCAGGATAGATCTGAGCCGTGTTTGCCACATAGATCCCCGGCAACGGGGTGCGATGGTCCGGGATTTGGGCACGATAACGGACGGTGACAATCGGCTGAGCAGCTCGCTCGCGGAAGACCCAATAGTCTT
The DNA here is from genome assembly GCA_034435855.1 of Thermomicrobium sp. GTDB lineage: Bacteria > Chloroflexota > Chloroflexia > Thermomicrobiales > Thermomicrobiaceae > Thermomicrobium. The sequence continues at coordinate 5,135 of DAOTWO010000438.1, forward strand.
CGATCCAGTCAGCCGAGAAAGCTGGATTGACCTTGGGAAGATGCTGGATCGCAGCAGCCAAAACCTCCTCGTCGCGCAGCGCGAGGTACGGATGCGTCTGTTCGACATATTTGCTGACATAGATAAGGTGTCGGCCCTGGTAATAAGACGCGGGAACGAAGTTCGTATGTTCAATGATGCCAGTGTAGGGGAGATCGGGATCACCGATGTTCAGCCAGTATATATCGCTGAGCTGTCGATGGGTTTGGAGAAGCAGGGTGACGGCTGCCTGGTAGACTGTTCCCAAAAGTTTCACCCGATAGATCTCAGGAAGTTGCGGAAACAGCTTTGCGATCAACGGGGACGGGACGGTAGCGACAATCACATCAACCGGCATCGCACGGCCGGTACTCTCGCGGACGATCCACGCGTCTCCGCTTCGTTCGACTGCATCGACTCCAACGCCGGCAAGGACAGTACCGCCTCGTTCGCGGATCGCGTCAGCCAGCCTCTCGATGAGGACATTGAAGCTGCCCATGATGTAGCCCAGGCGCTCGCGCTCGAACAATGAGCGGCGAGATTGGGTGCGGAGAAAGATCTTGTTCCAAAACCAGACCATCGCGACATCGCCAGCACGTGGACCGAACTTGGCGCGGAGTTGAGCTCCCCAGACGCGGTCAAAGGCACGAGCACCGACCCACCGCCGAAGCCATTCTTCTGCGGTGACCTCTTCAAAGCGTCGCCAATCGCGGACGTGTTGCAGGTAAAACGTAACGAGACCGATGCGGAGTCGATCGTGGAACGGGACAACTCCGAGACGAAGAACATCGAGAGCGCTCGAAAGAGGATAAATCCGTCCAGCGGCATAGAACCCAACACGGGAGGGCAACCAGACCAGCCGATCGGCAATGCCGAGTTCCTTCATCAGGGCTACGATGTCGTGGTCGCTCATGAAGAGGTGATGGTAGAAGTACTCGAGTGCCGTGCCGAGAAGCGGGAAAGCTGCCGCCTGCCCACCGAGCTGGCGTTGGCGTTCCCAGAGGATCACCTCATGTCCTCGGCTGGCAAGGCGATATGCAGCCGTCAACCCGGCGATTCCGCCACCAATGACGCCGATGCGTAGCCGGATGGACATAAGACGGCTCCTCAGGCGGGTGCGTGTTGTCGTCGAAGGTGTGCGAACAGGCGATGGAGCTCGCGGTTCTCCCACACGACCACGATCTGACTGGCGTTGAAGATTGAGGAGTAGGTTCCGCTGACGATACCGATCAACAGGGCGAGAACGAAGTTACGGATCGTCTCACCGCCGAGTAGGTACAAAGCCAAGAGCGTGAAGACGACTGTAAGGGACGTATTGAGCGAGCGAACGAGCGTTTGCACGAGGCTATAGTTCACAATCTGCTCGAAGGTTGGTGCCGCGCGGCGAGCCAGATTCTCACGGATCCGGTCGAAAACGACGATCGTGTCGTGCACCGAGAATCCGATCACGGTGAGAAGCGCGGTCACGAACAGTGCATCCACTTCAACCCCGCGCAACCAACCGAGGATTGAGAAGATACCCACCACAACAGCAACGTCATGCAGCATGGCGATGATGGCCGCGATGCCGTAGAGGAATGGGTTGTTCGTATTACGGAAGGCCCACGCAATGTAGGCGAGTATGCCAATGGTGGTCAGGGCGACAGCAATAATCGCTCGGTTGCGGATCGCGGTACCCAGAGTCGGTCCCACGGATTCTAATCGGAGTTCAGTGAAGTCGCCGAAAGCATTTCGCAGGGCCTGAGCCAGCTGATCCTTCTCAGACGAACCCTCTTTCAGTTCGCGCATCCGGATCAACACGACATTGTTGTCCGCGGTCTGCACAATGGCGTCATCGACGCCGTTTTGGACCAACACTTGTCGAACCTCGCCTGGCTGAACAGGGCGGCTCATCTGGAGTTCCCAGAGCGAGCCACCGGTAAAGTCGATGCTCAGTCGCAGGCCATGAACTGCCAGTGAAATCATTCCCGGTACGATGACGAGGATCGAGAGAAGGAACCAATAGTAGCGTTTCCCAACGAGATCGAGCATTGTCCGCTTCCTCTCAATCACCAGGTGCTGGTGCCGTTGCGACTTGGGATGGAGAGATTCCATACCACCGGACGTCACGGAAGATGCGGCGAGTGAGCAGGATGCGCAACAGCGTCCGTGTAACGACGATTGCGGTAAACATGCTAACCGCAACACCGATGAAGAGTGTCAGCGCGAAGCCCTG
>DAOTWO010000439.1:0-3179 GCA_034435855.1 Thermomicrobium sp.
CGAGCAGGAGGCGGCGGATCTCCTCCTGGATACGTGGGTCGCGGGCGATGACGAAGGCGTGAATGAAGTCCTGATAGTCCTGGAGGACGCGGCGGTGGAGTTCGAACACCGAGGTCATTGGTTCCCAGTCCCTCCGGTCAACCGGCACCTCACGGTCTAGTCTTGTGCGGTTGTGAGAACGCTGGTGTTCCCGTTGGACGTGAAAAGTTGTCATGCCGAGTATAGCTGGTAAGGGGGGATTCGTGGCCGGAGGAGGCGAGAGTTGTTGTGGTCCTGAGCGCGGAGCGTCGTAGCCAAAGCGAGCTCCGCGGTCGGCGAGTGTGGTGCAGGCACGGGCTGTCGAGAGGGCGCGCCTGAGGTTTCCGCAAGATCGCCTTCACGCCGACGAGAGAGTGCACGGTGAGGGGCAGTCCTCACCCCTTGACTGCACCGAGTGTTAAACCGCGCACGATGTAGCGCTGCGCGAAGACGGCTAAGACAGCGGGCGGCAGGAGTGTGATGAGAACCCTGACCCCCACGAACCAGAACTGAACTCCGCGGGTATGCTCAGCACCGGCAATATAGACTGGCATGGGGATAGCATCTTTGGTTGTGAGTGTCAGTTCAAAGCATACAGAAATTGTCCCCCGATGATTTCTGTTGGGTGCTCGTCAGGCCATCGCTGGTGTCCTCACCCAGGTAGGCAATCCCGGTATGCTCGGGAGAGGGTTGATGCGCAAGGCGGAAACCGAGATGCTGCTGGATCACCGCGGTGAGCCTCTTGCACCCGCCATCGCTTGACAGGATCGGCGTAGAGACTCGGAGGCAGTTGCTATTGCCCGAGCGCTTGACGGTGATCGCTTTTGCCTGCAGACGGGTCTTTCACCACTGCAGAGTGAGCTGTGAGTTGGCTTGCGTATCCTGGCTGCTCTCCGGACTGTCCTGTTGGCGGGGCACTTCACTCAAGCTCGGAAAGGCGGAGAGCAGGCTGGCAATCCGGTTGGAGCGCGCGGCTGGTCTAGGGGGCTGGTTCGAGCTGTACCAGCGGAGCCGGCATGCGGGCCGACCTTGGGCAGCACCGGCAGGTGCGCACGGGAGGTGGACGGCTCACGCTGTGAGTACCAGGATATCGCGCCGCACGTACTCCTGGAACGCTGCCACCGAGGTAAAGCAGCGGAATCCCGCGCGCCGGGCAACTTCGACTGCTTCTGGTGCCTCATCGAGGACGAGGGCAACCGGCTCACTGAGTCCCTCCTGTAACCCAGCGGGCCAGGCCAGCGTTACGGTGACCTCCTCACCGGTCTCGGGGTCCGTTACCTGGTAGAGGAGTTCACCGTCGGGTAACTGATGGTCGTGTAGCCAGTCAATGCACGCCAAAAGTGCGCGGTCGAGTTCAGTGGCTGCACCTCGGGACGCAGCTGGCTCTTCCTGCTCCAGAATCGGAGGAACAACCGCTCTTTGGGGTACCGTGCTCCGCAGCAACTGGTCAAAAAAGGCGTTCGCCGCCTGCGCAAGCAGCTCCCGCCGCGCGGCCAGAAAGTCACGATAGCACTCGATCCGCCAGAGGCGGCGATCCATCGGTACCCACTGAGATTCAAGGGCACCCGGGTAGGAAGCCGCCACTTCCTCAAGATACTCCTCTGGTGCACGGTTCGCGATGGCGAGGTTGCAGTCCTGGAGGAGAAAGGCGTAGTTGGCCAGCGCGTTGGCTTCACTTTGCGTGTAGCCGTGCGAATACAAGAGCGCTTTCGGGAAGATGTGGTGTACTTGGAGCTGGCTCCTCTTGCCCAAGAGCCCGCTGGAGAGCTCAATCCCGGAGCACCAGTCCCGCGCACGCGTGACACGAGCCAGGGCGTAGAGTAGGGGATAAAAACGGGCCCCCAGGGTGGACGCGCGGAAATCGTCTGGGTGCAGACGGAGGTCGCCGCGGCTGGTGCGCAAGTGGTCAATGAGTCGGTCGAGTGAGCCGTCAGGCGGTTCGATGAGCGCCAAATCCTGGTTCAGTACGGTCTCCGTTGACCCAGCATAGCGACCCCACAAGAGGGTGTGGAGGTACCAATACAGAAGCTTGTTGACTTCCTGCGCATCGGGGAGTCGCAGGTTACGGAGTACCAAGTACCGTGCCAGGACTGGGAAGGCATAGCGGCTGCCTAGGACGCGGTCATGGTCGAGGCCGAGGCGTGACGAGATCAGGTTGAGCAGCTTGTCGATCGCCTGTTCTGTCCGCTTCAGCCCCTCCTGGAGCTCATCTAGCGGCACTCTGGTCAGTTTGTCGAACTTGGCTTCCCCGGTGACCACGGTATTCAGGCAACGCAACAACCACTCCAAGCGGAAGGAGAAGCCAGCGCGCCGCCACCTGTCGAGACATGCCTGCATGGTTTCTCTCGCCTCTGGCCAACTGACACACACCTTGGCCAGAGCGAGGTCTGCTTGTGAGAGCTTGGTGCCGCCACTGTTGACCCTGTTGAAGATCTCGACCACAACATCGATCGTCTTGTCTTCGCCGGTCACCTGGTCAATGTGGAACTCGATCTCCTTGATCTGCTCGAGTTGGTTGAGTCGTTTGATGAAGAGCGGAAGGTTGGATTGCGCCTCAGGGATGGCACTGAACCGAGTGACGAACTCTCCGATGCCGCGCTGCATCAGCTCGGTGACACTGATCCAAAACGGGTTCTCTTTCATCTTCAGGGGCGAATAAAACTCAAACGTCTCGGTCTCGACATTGAAGTAGAGATTGGTAAAAGCGTTGGGGTTTCCTTGAAAGAAGCGCGGAGGCCGACCACGGAGAATGCCGTAGAGCGTCGTGATGCGCTGCTGCCCGTCGAGGAGCAGGTGGACGGTCTCCGTCGGGCCCGTCTCGCCCTGGCGCACCCGAGCCTTGGTGCGCTGGGTTACCCAGACCAAGAGGCTGCCGACCGGATGACGTCGGTACAGCGACTCCAGAAAGGCCCGCACCTGCTCGCGGTTCCAGACGTAGCCACGTTGGAACTCGGGGAGTTCGATGGTGCCGAGATCGATCTGGTCAAGGATCGTGCTCACCTTCATCGAGTCCTCCTTCACTGCTCGCTCGTCGAGCGTGGTGAGTGTCGCACCCGGTCGTCACCGGGTGGGGGAACGAGTGGTGAGCGGTACGGTTCGCCGAGGGTGCGCGCGGTGACGAGCGCATCGAACGCGGCGAGCACCAGCCGCGCGGTGCGGTA
>DAOTWO010000440.1:0-2321 GCA_034435855.1 Thermomicrobium sp.
GGTTGTAGCGCTCAGCGAGCTGGTGCTGCAGGCGGCGGATCCAGGCTTCTTGGGGACGGAGTTCGACCCGGTCGCGTGTTCCCAGCAGGACTTGGTGCGCTGCCGCTTCGGCCTCGTACATCGCCGCCGCAATGCGGTCCTGCGGTGCAAAGGAGCCGTCCCCGTCATCCGTCTCTTCCGTGTCGGTTTGCTCGATGAAGTGATCCGGGAACAGCGAACGGAAGAGATTCGCCATCTGCTGTGCTGTGTTGCTGCGCAGCACATACACCGGAACACCCCGCTGCTCCGCCTCGCGTAGCACTTGCGGCCGCTTCCGGAAGTAGTTCTTCAGCGTTACGACTGCATCCGCTTCTCGTGGTGAACGCACGAGTTCCACCGGAAGTACAAGTTGGTGGATCACTTGCTCGAGGCGATTGCGACTGACGCCGAACGGAAAGAGCCGCAGAGTCCGCCGGGACGACTCAACAGTGACCGCAGGCAGAGAAGCCGACGGTACGGGTGCAGTCGTCGGTCGGCTGGGCGGCTGTGCACCTGGGATCCGCTGGTAGGTACGTCGTGGCCCTGAGGGTAGCATCGAACGCTCTGCGCGGTGTTCCTGTCCGTAGAGTTCCTCGTACCAGATCGACACCGTGCCATCGGGATTCCGCTCGCGGATTTCCACCCGCAGTGGCTGGTTGCGCAGGATTGCATCGACCGCTGCCGCGACGTCGCGGTGCACGGCCACCCGGTTGCGCGACTGGATCTCGACGAGGACTCCGAACGTTGGTGGAGCCTTCCGCTCGAGGATCGACTTTTGCGTCCCGCGTCGCCGCGCTTCCTCGTCGCTCAGCGTGACTGACTGGATTCCGCCAATAAGATCAGAGAGCGTCGGATTCATCATAATGTTCTCGAGCGTGTTGCCATGGGCGGTACCAATCAGCTGGACACCGCGCTCAGCGATCGTCCGAGCGGCAGCCGCCTCGAGTTCCGTGCCGATTTCGTCGATGACAATGACCTCCGGCATGTGGTTTTCCACCGCTTCGATCATTACCGCATGCTGGAGGCTCGGCGTTGGTACCTGCATTCGGCGCGCGCGTCCGATCGCCGGATGAGGGATGTCGCCGTCTCCGGCGATTTCGTTGCTGGTGTCCACGACGATGACCCGCTTGCGCAAGTCATCGGCCAGCACCCGGGCCGTCTCACGGAGCATCGTTGTCTTCCCGACGCCGGGTCGCCCAAGCAACAAGATGCTCTCGCCGGACTCAATCAAGTCACGAATGATAGCGACGGTCCCGTAGACTGCGCGCCCGATCCGGCAGGTAAGCCCGACGATCTCACCAGAGCGGGAGCGGATCGCTGAGATGCGATGGAGTGTCCGCTCGATCCCCGCACGGTTATCGTCACCGAAGCGTCCGATCCGTGAGGCGACGTAAGCGATATCCTCACGCGTCACCTCGCGTTCGGCGAGGTAGACCTCGCGATCCTCGAACCGGGCCTCCGGGCGACGGCCGAGGTCGAGGACGATCTCGAGCAACTTCGCCCGGTCCTCGGGGTTGTTGTATTGCTGGAGCGCTTCGACGATATCAGGAGGCAAGACCGCGAGCAGATCCTCAAGATTGTCAGTGATGGTCTGCTCCGGTGCTGCTGGAAGAATTGTTGTGGGCTTCGTCACGGTTCGCGTACTCGTCCTCCTCTTTCATCGATTTTCAATGTGATGTCGCGCGTTCGACCACGGCGACCTTCGGCCGCTCACGCCGGTAGAACGCGCGCCGCGCGTCAGCCAGCGCGGCAAGGCTTGCTGCATCGCTTGCCAGGGTCCCGACCCGGATTCGTCGTACGGTATAGCGTGCGAGCCAGACTCTCCTCTCCTGCGTCCGGAATCCCGCGCGCTCGAACGCGGCGAGCATGCAGGGAGCCTCCTCGGGAAGTACAAGCAGAACTTGGTCCCGCGGCCTTGCACTTTGCCCAATCGCATAGTGCACCAAACTGACTGCATCGTCTGCCGCATGATCTGACGCGAGTACCTCAACGAGATGCCATTTACCGCGTGAGCGCACACGACAATAGGCTGTTGTCTCCTGCCCATTCGAGAGCAAAAATCCTCGCACACGCCATCCAGCACGCCGACCGACCTGCCACGTCGCACGGTTGCGTGCCTCCGCATACTGCACGGGACGCGGCGTGAGCCGCTCGTAGAGCCGTTGCACCTCCCACGCGTCGACCGCCTCTTGCACACGAATCGTCCCCTCCGGGGGAGCGTGACGCCCCTCAGCCGTTGTCGTGAGCAGGACAACGCGCCGAAACGGCGTGAATCCGGCTCGCTGCCACCACTCCAGCACGTC
>DAOTWO010000441.1:0-1863 GCA_034435855.1 Thermomicrobium sp.
ACTCATCGCGCATCGTGGTCTCGCAGCACGTGTAGTCATCTTGCCGATCGACGAGCAAGGCGCGCGTGTCATGCGGGAGGCGGAACTTGAGCGTTCCGGGGTGCATGACGGGTTGCTCGCAAGTGAGTGACGAACGGCTCGCTTCTGCGAAGGAACTCTGCCCCAGCTGGCCAACGGATACACGGCCGTGAGCGGGATATCCTGCGAGGTGTGGTCAGCTCGTCGGACTGGCCAGGAGCGGTGTATGCCGCGGCTGTTCTGCGATGCAATTGCCCAGCCTGGCCCAAGCGAGCCCTGGCCTGGCGAGTTTCTCGATGCGAAACGACACGTGAGCGACTGCCGGCAGCACTGTCATTGAGCACCGTTTCTGCTTGAAGCGCTGTCGCATCTCTCGTATAGGAGGCCGCAAAAAAGACGCTGCTCAAGCGGTGTGGTCGCGGGCCTTCGGACGTGCCGTGCTTCTCGATATATGAGGCTCGCGGCCGTGTACAAGGCCGACATTGCGTTGGACAGAAATGGCTCTCGGACGGTGATAACTGCCTCGCCGTGATGGTGTGCACTTGGTCACGGCGCAAAGTGGGACCGATTGCCTCGGCATTGGCTTGCTGCGCGAGCGCCGGGGGATCACAACGTGCCGCGTTTTGAAGAAGTGATTAGTGGCCGGCAAGCTTTGAACGTGTTGCCGAGGAGTCGTTCGGTCGATTGGGCCAGATATTGTCCATGGAGATTTCGGCATGGGCAGTAGCGGTTCGTGGTTGACGAGGTTGGGGTATCCCGGTGGGGACGACAGTGCAGGGCGGAAGGCCCAGGCGTTGACGGCATCATGAGGAAGCTGGTACGGGCGGAGCAGGCTTTGTGTCTTGCCAGTCTCTCGAGCGATCATGCATAGTTATTGTAGAGCTACCGCGATGGAGCCCGGCCTCCGTGGGGAGAAACGCAGGTGCGCTATGGAGTTCGGGACCTTCCTGCTGATGCTGGTCTTGAGCTACGGCTTTGGAGTCCTCTGGTACGATCTCCTCCCTGGTCGACTGCCTGAGCGAGTGTGGCGAGTAGCGGCGTATCCCTTCCTTGGCATTTGGATTGCGGAGCAGCTTCCGACCTTTGGGCCGTCCTTCGGTGGCCTGCATCTGGTTCATGCCGCGATCGGTTCGCTGGTCGCGGTCATTGTGGACTGGGTCATTAACCAGGCGCGGCGGCCGGCGGTAGTCCAGCAGTTCGAGGCGCGGACGGCGTGACCGAGAGTACGGCCGGGCGCCGTCGCGGCAGCGAGCCCTGGGGCAGAGCTCCAGGGCTGATCTGCTATACTGGGCGCGCTTGCGGTCGGACGACCGCGTGAGAGTGTTAGTCCTTTCCGCGCTGACGCCGCTCGGCTAAGGCAACGGCCGGAGTTGAGCGCAGCGCGTACCCGAGGAAAGGAGGAGAACGTTGCCACGTTATGAGCCTGAGCCGCGACCATACGAACTCATGGTCTTGCTCCGTCCGGATCTTGCAGAGGAGCGGTTAGATGCCGCGATTGAACGGATTCGGACAACAATTACGGATCAAGGTGGGACAATAACCTTCGAAAAGCGAGATACGCCGTGGGGACGACGGCGGCTCGCGTATCCGATTCAGAAGTTCCAAGAAGCGATCTATGTTCTGTTCCAATTAACGTGTCCGCCATCGAAAGTGCGGGAGGTTGAACGCGAACTGCGGTTAAATGATCAAGTGTTGCGACATCTCTTGGTGCGGATGGATGAGTGAGCGGTCTCCTTGGGGACCGGAGCCCGGAGGATGAGCAATGTCGCGCGGTCTCAATAGGATCGAACTCATTGGGAATGTTGGCCGCGACCCCGAGATGCGCTACACACCATCTGGGGCTCC
>DAOTWO010000442.1:0-4663 GCA_034435855.1 Thermomicrobium sp.
GGCCGAATGCCGGAACGACCGTTCGTGATTCTCGTCCAGCCAAGCCAATTTGACCAGAGCCGCACGTTGGCCGGGGTGGCTGTTGCCTGGGGATACTGTCACGTGCCGAACGGCTGGCAGGGAGACGCGACGGACGTGATCGAGCGCCAGGTGGAACGGTTCGCTCCCGGATTCCGCTCGCGGATTCTCGCTCGTCGGGCATGGGGCCCACACGATTTGGAGATGAAGAATCCGAACCTTGTAGGTGGTGATCTTGGGGCCGGTTGGCCGACGCTCCTTCAGTTGTTTGCGCGTCCCTCCTGGTGGCCGTGGCCACCATATCGAACTCCCGACCCGGCGCTGTTTTTCTGTAGTGCGTCGACGCCACCCGGTGGTGGAGTCCATGGTCTGTGCGGGTACTGGGCCGCGCAGTGGGTGGATCGTTGGCTCCAGCGCCTGGATCGAGTGGATCGGCTGAAATCGACTTGATGGCGCTTGTTACAACGCGTCGATCCCGTGTCTTGTCGGCCAGGGGAATTATCTCGAGGACCACCTCTGTAGGAGAAGTGCCGAGTGAGTTGACGAACGACGCAGCGCGCCGTAGACTGGTTAGTGCAAGACCTTCGGGGCAGGGTGAGGCGCGAAGCGCCAATTCCCGACCGGCGGTAAAGCCCGCGAGCGGCCAATGGCCGCAGGATCCGGTGAGGCGCCAACGGCGCCAATTCCGGGGCCGACGGTATAGTCCGGATGGGAGAAGGTCGTTGTTCCGGTCGTTCGCACCGGTCTCTCAGCGACTTCGACCGATCCTGAACCCGGGGGCTCTGCCACCCGGGTTCTTCGTCATGGGGCGAGGGACGTGAGCGACGCGTACGCCTGCGATGTCGATCAGCAGTGGATGCGGCGAGCAATCGCCTGGGCCTGGCGTGCACAAGGACGTGTTGCCCCGAACCCGGCGGTCGGGGCGGTCCTGGTTCGCGACGGTGTTGTAGTCGGCGAAGGTTGCACACAGCCGCCCGGTGGGCCGCATGCAGAGATTGTCGCCATTCGTCAAGCGGGCGAGCGGGCGCGGGGAGCAACCCTTTACGTCACACTGGAACCCTGCGCCCACTACGGGCGGACTCCACCTTGTGTCGATGCGATCCTGCAAGCAGGCATTGCACGTGTGGTGGTGGCGGTTCTTGATCCCTATCCAGAAGTTGCTGGGCGGGGTATAGCACGGCTCCGCAAGGCCGGTATCGTGGTCACCCTGGGGGTGGAAGCGCAGGCAGCGGCCGAGGTCAATACTGGATATTTCAAGCGATTGCGGTATGGTTTACCGGACATCACCTTGAAGTACGCAATGTCGCTCGATGGGCATATTGCGACGCGCAGCGGTCATTCGCGCTGGATCACCGGTCCTGAAGCACGCCGATACGCACACCAGCTGCGGGATCGCCACGACGCGATTCTGGTCGGAGTGGGAACGGTTCTTGCAGACGATCCGGAATTGACAACACGTCTCGATCCGGAGGATGCCGGCGACGGTGGTCCGCACCATCCGCTACGCGTTGTGCTCGATACGCACGCGCGGACGCCGCCGACAGCTCGCTTCCTTGCTCCGGATCTCCCTGGTCGTACCCTAATCGTCACAACGGAAGCAGCCCCACCGGAGCGAGTTGAAGCGCTGTGGCGCGCGGGGGCGGAGCTTGTCTTCGTTCCACAGCGCTGTGGCCGCGTTGATCTCCGGGCTGCGTTGCGCGTTCTTGCCGAGCGGGGGATTAATCGAGTGCTTGTCGAGGGGGGCAGTCGCGTGCTCGGCGCGTTTTTCGACGAGGAGCTCGCCGATAGTGTGGTGGCCTTTATCGCGCCAGTGCTTATCGGGGGAGCCAACGCACCGGTCCCGCTGGCTGGGCAGGGCGTCGAGACGATGGAACAGGCTGCCCGGTTACGAGACCTGCGTGTGCGTCAGGTTGGTACGGACGTCGTCATTGAAGGAAGACTCCGACCGCTCGAGATTCCGGAGGGCGTGTGATGTTCACCGGTATTGTCGAGGAAATTGGTGAGGTAGTGGCGGTGCAGTCGCTCCCGGGGGGAGGGGCTCGGCTTCGCGTCCGCTGTCGGACCGTCCTGGAGGGTACTCGTGTCGGCGACAGCATCGCAGTCGAGGGTGTTTGCCTGACCGTCACGGAACTTGCCGGGGACAGCTTCCTCGTGGAGCTCCAGCCGGTGACGCTCCGCCGCTCCGCGCTCGGGTCGCTTCGGGTCGGGGATCCTGTGAATCTCGAGCGAGCCGTTCCGGTCGGTGGGCGATTCGGTGGGCACTATGTGCAAGGTCACGTTGATGCGGTTGGACGAGTGGTGCGGATGGAGCATGATGGTCCGGCGCTGGTCGTACGGATCGCTGCACCGGCGGACGTGATGCGCTACGTGGTGGAGCGAGGCTTTATCGCGGTCGATGGGGCAAGCCTGACGGTGCAGCGACGGACAGATCATGAGTTTGAGGTCTCGCTTGTCGCCTATACCCAAGAACACATCACGTTGCCGCGGAAGCGACCGGGTGCTCCGGTGAATCTGGAGGTCGATATCGTGGCCAAATATGTCGAACAGTTCCTGCGCCTCGGCGCCGCCGACGGCCTGTCGCTGGAAGCGCTCCGCCGAGCAGGATTCGTCTCGTGAAGAGAGGGAGGCGCACGGTGACGCGATTCGAGCGTGTGGAGCGCGCAATCGAGGCGTTCCGCTCCGGGCGGTTTGTCATCATCGTCGACGATGCTGAACGGGAAAACGAAGGCGATCTCGCGATCGCGGCGCAGTTCTGTACGCCAGAAGCAGTGAATTTCATGGCGCGCGAAGCCCGCGGCCTGATCTGCGTGCCCATGGCTGCCGAATGGGCGGACCGTTTGGGACTACCATTGATGGTGCCGCCCACAGTGAATGGCTCGCGTTTCGGGACTGCTTTTACGGTGTCCGTCGAAGCCCGTGAAGGAGTAACGACCGGGATCTCGGCGATTGATCGGGCCACAACGATCCGAAAGTTGGCTGATCCGTCCGCGACAGCTGCCGATTTCGTTATGCCCGGCCATGTGTTCCCACTGAGGGCGCGGCCCGGTGGTGTCCTCGAACGCGACGGTCAGACGGAAGCATCAGTCGATCTGGCACGCCTGGCAGGGTTGTACCCCGTCGCAGTTGTGTGCGAAATCATGAGTCCAGACGGCACGATGGCGCGTTTACCCGAGCTGGAGCGGTTTTCCGCTCTGCACGATATTCCTCTGGTCCACGTGGCTGATCTCATTGCTTACCGCCTGGTGCACGAACGGGTGGCCCGGTGTGTCGCTGAGACGACCCTGCCCACGCGATTCGGAATGTTTCGCCTGCGGGCGTACCAGCGTTTGGGTGGTGAAGAGATCGATCTCGCGCTCGTTTTGGGTGAAGTGAACAGTGAGGAGCCGATCCTCGTTCGTCTGCACTCGGAGTGCTTGACAGGGGAAGTGTTTGGATCACAGCGGTGCGATTGTGGTCCGCAGCTTGAGACGGCGATGAAGCGGATCGCCATGGAAGGGCGTGGGGTGATCGTCTACCTGCGCCAGGAAGGGCGAGGGATTGGACTGCTCAATAAACTCCGGGCGTATCACCTACAAGATCAGGGGTTGGATACCGTTGAAGCGAATCTTCAGCTTGGTTTCCCGGCCGACCTCAGGAATTACCGGGAAGCGGCGATTATCCTGCGCGATCTCGGTATCCAACGTGTCCGTCTGATGACCAACAATCCGCGCAAGGTCACTGCACTCGAAGAACTCGGATTTACAGTGGTGGAACGGATCCCCATCGAGCTACCGCCGACCGAGCACAATCACCGTTACCTGCGTACGAAGCGTGACAAGCTTGGTCATATAGTTCTTCTGCAAGAACTCGCTCGCATCGGGGTCGAAACAGAGCGAGGAGGCACAGCATGATGGAATCTGATCGGCGAGGTGTTCGGACGATCGAGGGGACGTTGAATGGGCGAGGCCGACGGTTTGCGATTGTGGTAAGCCGCTTCAATGAGTTTATATCGTCCCAGCTCTTGCGTGGTGCACTCGATGCGCTGGTACGGCATGAAGTTGATCCGCGAGCGATTGACATTGTTTGGGTGCCCGGGGCGTTCGAGATTCCCGTGACAGCCAAGCGCCTGGCACAAATGAACCGGTACCATGCAGTGATCTGTCTCGGCGCAGTCATCCGTGGAGCAACGCCGCACTTTGACTACGTCGCGGGTGAGGTCGCCAAAGGGATCGCGCAGGTTGCGCTCCAAACAGGTGTCCCGGTGATTTTTGGTGTGCTGACGACGGATACCATCGAACAGGCAGTGGAGCGAGCAGGGACGAAGCTTGGTAATAAGGGTTCCGAAGCTGCAGTGACGGCGATCGAGATGGCGAGCCTCTTCGCCGAGTTGGAACACCTCACGGTACCCTCGCTGGAAGCTTGAGCAAGCTGAGAACCGAGTCATGCGAGAGCGCTCGCGTCGGTACTGCCCAAGAGGGCGCTTTTGCTGCCGCACAGCGACTCGGAGACCATCAACCTGGTCTGTAACGGGGCGTGCAAGAGTTGCTCCATGAGCAGGACACAACGCTTCTCATCCTGGAAGTCCGTTGGCTGACGCCAACCATTGTGCTTCCTCTTCCCCACACGGGCGTAGACCGATGGCACGTTTTCCCTCGGGCGGCGCTCT
>DAOTWO010000443.1:0-9457 GCA_034435855.1 Thermomicrobium sp.
GACCAAGGAGGCAAACTATAGCACGCGCGTGACACTGCAGTAAAAGCGCACATCGCGCGTCACATTTTGCGTCGCATTTGCCCGTACCGTTATCTCCTGCCCACTGTCCATCGGCATCACGATGCTCGCATGGAGATACAGTACGTTCCTCTCCCACATTTGTTGCTCTATGCCATAGTCAGTTAGTATGTACTCAGCCGCATCACGGAAAATGGCTAATTCATAGCCTACTGTGGTAGGAATGCCAGGAGTAATGATTCGCACATGCACGTCTACATGCCACAGTCCTTTGACGATCTCATGACGCAAGTCCCCGGGACTGGGAAGGCGGAATATCATTGGGTTAGCCGATTCCAAAAACGGCGATGGCACCACAATTTCAGGTCCCCCGAGCATAACCCATTCGCCAACAGGGAAGTTAACAGTGGATGCCCCACGCACAATTGCCGTGTCGTGCTGTATGGTATATCCCCCCTTTGCCACGTTTAGTGTGCCACTATGCTTTGCGCCTTCCTGAACGAAAACTATCTCGCCATCGGTTAGCTCGTGTACAAGGTCCCACGATTGCTCCCTTGCCCGGTATATGCCAGCGCGTCTAGTATTGTCCAAAATGCGTACAAGCACCAAGTCCCCATCGCTCAGCGCAACACTATCAACTACGCGCAACCCAGCCAACGGGTAGTCCTCAACACACACTCGCACGGCCCAGACCCGCTGCCCTATTCCCAGACGTCCCGAGATAAACAGAGACCTTGGGGAAGTCAACAAGTGTTTTGGGAAAATAGTCCTTTCCGCTACGTCCCTTCGCTCAAAGGGCATTGGTATGCCTTAGATCGGTACGACATAGCACGGCTATTTTGGCACTCTGCGAAGCCCAATCGGCCTCAATCTCCAATACAGCTCCAAGGTCTACCCCGCTCCATAACTGCATGCCAATGGCACTGTGGTTTAGTACTACCCCAGCCACCTCGACTTCTGCAACGTAATTCGCTTCAGGCAATGCCTTCCGCACACCACGCTGAATCAGCGCCGTTGTCCCAAGATGCTCATCACGCGCACGTACCCACTCCAGCACCCCTTCCTGAGAAAAATCCCATGGACGGTATTCCTGCGTGATCATGTAATTCCTCAAATTGCCGTCCCCACCTACCCCAATATCGTCAGTTAAGAGCGTCACGTCACCGTCTGCGTAGGCTCTGACCCTAAGATAATGCACATGGCGCACATTATCAGGCGCCTCAATCCACAGCATCGGGAGCCCACCGGGATTGTAGTTTCTGTCCTTTACTACCATAATGCCATTCGTAAAATGATAACTGTCCAATACCGCCGGTACTGTTCCCAATGCGTACGTCGCTCCATACTCCAGCCCACGCCGAGAGAACTCCCACGACGTACTCTCCCCCCAGGGCAGGTTTGCTACAGTCGCGCGCTTGAGCCTGTATTGCCCCCAGCGACGCCTCGTGACTTTGTATGGTTTGCCCGATATGTCCAGGCGCATAGACGGGCGAAAATCATTCCACGCACATTTCGCAACGCCGAGCCTTGCTATGGCATCCTTTTGACATACCAAAACCCCATTTTGCTCAAACTTAACTGCAAGCCCCCCGGTATCCAGAAAAGCATTCCACTGCTGCAGCAGGCATTCCGCTATTTGCCGCAGCCAGTCTTTGATAGCCTCCTCCTGTAGCATCGTGGCGACTCCCCACCACTCTCCCCCACTGCCCTGGCGTGCTGCTATTGCGACAGGGACGTAAAACCAGTCAGTCAGTACCGTCGGCTTCAGCCATGGCTGTTCGTATTTGTCGTAAGCGACAAAGACGTCGCTGATGTACTTGTAATCGTCAGGGGCATAAGCGCGGCCAGCAAACGTATCGGTCACATTCAGTATATGCGGCATCAGTGAACTCGCTGTCCCGCTTAGGTATTGCCCTAATTCATATAGAACGGCATCCAACAGTGCCAGCCCTCCCCTGAGCTCCCAAAAGACTTCGTAGAGCCCAATTCGCTGCTTCAGCACCCAGTTCCCTTCTCTGTATGCCTGCAAATTACTCCCGGGGTATTTCCCCCATAACTGCAGCTCGTTTACTATGTCGGCGTCATATCCTCGGGAAAGGACATGGTGTAGCACGTCCACAAAGCGGACCTTAAGTGGCTGTCCTACCTCCTGCACGACTGTGTCGTCGATCTCCATGATTCCCCAAAATAGGTCAGGGATGATGTCCCGTAACGTTGCCCCCCCATTCCCTACCCTGCCAACTCCTACGGCAATTCCAAGCGAGTGCCCGCTCAATACCGCCTGGCGGAGCTCCGAGGGGAACTCGTCGGCGAAAAGCTCAAGCTCTACCTCCAAAGATGGTACCCCTGCAAACCCAAAAGGCTCCGAGGAAACTGAGAACCTGCCGATTTTTATACAACGTGGTGGCAGCAGCTGCACTTCCGTTACTGCCCTGTCCCCAGCTTCGCAACTTGTTGCATTCCAAAGGTAGCCACCAATGCCCTGGCTGCCCAACGTGCGGTATCCCCATACGTACAGCCTCATTCCCCCTACCCCTCACCCTTTACCCTTCACCTCTCCGTCATGTACAACGTCGCATTAACATACTTCCCCCCCAGTGTATGGGAGTGCTCAATTTCCAAGCTCTCAAGCTCAACGGCTATTGCCTGGTCGCTTGAGCATAATGGTGCCGGGTAGTTTAAAAACTGCAGCCACAGGTATTTGCCACTTACTAGCGTTTCCTCTAACTGTCTGCGCCCTGGCTCGTCGTCAGGAAACCGATAAAGCCTACTCTGCAGATGCATGCGTATACCCCACCAGGCTTGACTTATCCTAACCTGCCTAGAGCCGTACCTTACTGCTTCGCGCTCGGTCACGTACTCAATGTCAAGTGCATAAACCTGTACGTCTACCCAACCCTGGCTGGGCAGTTCGGCCAGGGAGATTACCCCACTAGGGGCTGGATAGTACTGGTCCGTTGCAAGGAGCCGGACAGTGTACATCAGTTGAGTACACGGACTCGGATGTTGGAGAGACTAATACGCTCTGCAATCAACATATCATCGAGACGTATGTCAATCCGCCCGCGAATATGCGACTCCACACTCGGTGGGACCATCGGGAGTCTGCCGCGTCGGATTTCGTCGAGCAAAGCACGGTAGCGCTCAGAGTATGGGTAGGGAATAACATACTCGCGCTTGTGAACAATTCCCGCGATCTCCCCTACTGCTCCCTCTCCTGTCCATCCTCCCTCGCGAAAGCCCTTCACGGCTGAGCGCATTGCAGCAAAAGCTGCCTTTAAAATCCCGACAGCCGCTGCTGCCGTTGCAAGACCCACAATCCCTTTACTCCCTAGCTCCTGTGCCAGTACGCGGAATATTGCAATGGACAACTCATTCTCGGCCAGTGCAAGCAATTGTTGAAGCCACACGCGTACGAATTGCTTCACCCCTTCTGTCTGCCCTTGCCAAAAGCCCTGCAGTGATTCACTTACTACATCGCTCCAACGTTCAACAGATTCCCGAAACCGATTGAGCTGCTGCTCCCGCTCTTCTGTAAGCTTTTCCTCACGTCGTTGGATCGCTTCCGTTACGTTTTGATGTATTCGGTTAACCTGGTCGGCAGTCTCTTCCTCTACCCGTAGCAAATCCTGCAACCGCTTCTGCTCGGCTATTTCCCGCTCCAGTCGGTATTTCTCAACTATCTTGGCACGCTCTTCCTCAAGCTCGCGCTGCCGCTCCCGAATCTGGAGCTCTTTGCTACCCAAGTCACGCAATTTCTGCAGCAGTTCGCTAGCCTTACTATCAAACTGCTGCAGCTCTTCCTGTTGGCGCTGCTCAAGTTGACGCAACTCACGTTGCGACTCAAGTTCTATAACTTGCCGGCGCTTCTCGGCAAGCTGCTGTACAACCTGCAAAGCCTCATCCGCACGCTGCCTCAAAGTGTCAACGTCTATCGCGCCACGTGCAAACTCCTCGGCCGACTTCCGCAGCACCTCCTCGCCATCTCGTAAAGCACGCTCGAGTGAACGTATGTTCCCCTCAACGCCGATCCTGAGCAAGTCCAGTTGCAAAAGCCCCGACTCAAACTCCGCCCGCAATGCCATTTCAGCTAACTCACGGCGCAGGTCCGCTACCTTCTGCCTCAGCTGCTCCATCTCTTTCTTCTTCTTCTCTAGCTCCTCACTGCTCGGCCCTACGTCTTGGGGAACTTCACTTATCGCAATACCCAATCCTTCGGCTTCCTGTCGTGTCTCTTTGAGCTCTTGCCCTGTCTTTGCGACTGCTTCAGCTGTCTGCTGCGAACTGTCCTTTACTAGACCCAGAAGCTTGCCAACCCAACGGATAAAACCTGCTATGGCCTCTACAACCTTCACAATCTGCTGCCATACCCATTTGGCAGCTTCGGCAAGCTTCTGGAATAGCCACACCGCTACTTTGAGCGCATAAGCCAAAACGGTCGTGGTAATCCGCGCCATAAGCGTCATAACGGGCATCATTGCACGCACAATGCTCACAACTCCCCGCAACGCCCCAACAAGACCCTGGGCCATAAGCGCGATAATCTCACGGATTAGCGGCTTTGCCTCATTGAAAAGCTCCAAAATGTTCCGCCCAAACTCACGCCCCATCTCACCTAGGATTTGCCCTAGCTCATTCAAAATCGGCTCTAGCTCCTTGAGTAAGCTGCCAAGCAGTTCCTCAAATATCCCCGCTATTTCTGTTAACACGCTAGCTACTGCCTCTAAAACTGGCTGAATTGCCTGCCCTACAATACCTGCAATCTTGCTAAGTAGCTCACCCAAAGGACGAAGACCCCTGACAACTGCCTCCACAACCGGTACAAAAGCCGAAAACACCTGCCCCAGTATCGGCCCCAACGTGCTACCAATCAGCTTCGCTATCTCCGCTACGGCAGGCCCAATCGCCTGCAACATGTCCGTCAAAATGGGCAAAATGCTCCTCTGTACTTCCAGTATCACAGGAGCCAAAGCCTTCCCTAAGTCCGCTAGTGCCAACTGGAATGCTTGCTGTATTCCCTGTGCTGACTCCGCATAAGCCCGCCCAGCCCCGCCAACTCGCTTCTCTATCTCCCCCAATAACGCCGCCTGTGCCTCCTGCAGTCGGCCTTGCTCCTGTAGCGTCTTGATATATTGTTTCGTCTGCTCGTCTAGCTGTATCCCAAGCCGCGCCAATGCCTCCATCCCCTGCTGGGGATCGTTGAGTGCCCTCCCCAACATCCGTGAAACCTGCACAAGGTCCACGTTCTCCCCAGTAACACTCCGCAGCGAAAGCGCCAGATCAATAGCTGCTTGCGAAACGCGTGGGAGTGCGTCGGTGGCAATGTTCTGATAAGAGAGAAAAATCAACTGCGCCGATCGTATCGCATCGTCGTCCACGGCGTTAAGTCTCTTTAAATTCTCCGCTTGCTCTGAAAGTGCCTTTGTCAACTCCGCCGATGCCTCCCCACGCCGCCTGAGTGCTGCCGCAATCCTGTTCTCTAAACTTTCCTGCGTCGCTAACGCTTCCGTTCCTTGACGAGCCCAGCTGACAAGTGTTGAAATTGCCCCTGCCACTGCTGTCCCTATTGCCCCGCCAACAGCTAGCGATGCAAGGGATGTCTTGTGCAATATCCCGCTCAGCGCACCTAGACTCTTCCCCGCCTCCGTCGCACTGGCACTTAGCTCCTTCAATTCCCTGCCCCCTGGTATCCCTTTGAACGCACTGCCTATCCTCTGTACCTGTTGCACAAGCCCATGAAGCGCACCACCTAGCCCACGCCGAATATGCGATTCAGCCTGCTGCACCTCCTGCCGCAGAGAACGAAGGCCCCGCTCTACCTGCCCCGCATCTAACTTTAGCTGAATCGTCAACGCAGCAGACATCGCATGTAAAGTAGCCGATAGACTTCACTAAGCCTCATGTCAAGAGCTGCCAAGTACCCAGCAATGTCCCCACCAGATGCAAAATACGCAAGAACATGCCATTGCTCCTCCACCCCGACATTCAATGGCACCCCCTCCCCAACTTGCGGATACCTCTCACGATAGGCCGCAATGAGCTTTAGCTCGCGTTCATACAAAGTGGCAAAAAAGGTTGAAAATCCGGCAAAGCTCCTGTATGTCCTGCTCTTCCCAATCAACTTGGACGCCGTCCGGCAGAGCAACGACAACCCGGGCAACGGCAATATAGTACTTCACAAATGCAAAATTGGGCTTCTCAGCAATCCTGTTGAGAAAACGCGCCAACCTTATAGCACGCTCTACCGTGCTTGCAGGATCATCGCTGGGCTGTCCAATCACAGCTAGCTCCTTCAGGTCCTCCGCGTCGAGGGACGCCAGTAGCGAACGCCGCTGTTCGAGCACGGAAATGACGCTCTCCTCGTATTCTCTATAGACGGGCTCTACCTCGCTAAGTAAACGTGGCGTAGGCACGCGAACCGAGCACTCTATCTCCTTACCCTCTACAGTCCTCAACTTAACTGTCTCCATCACCCATCACCCTTCACCCATCACCCTTCACCCATCACCTTCCCCCACCCTCACCCCACTACGCCGGGTTCACCTCAACTACCGGGGAACAAAACTCGCCCGCTTCGCAAGTGGCTGAAGATGCCGCTCCTTCGTACCCAGGAAGTTGCTCCGAATTCAACGTCTGCGTGATCAACACTGGGGCAGGCTTCAGGGAAAATGTTACCTGCAAATCTGTCCCTGGTAGCCGTGATGTAATGTCGCCGGTTACCTGACAGATTGGGAAAAACTGGTATTCGTACTTGCCATTGTGGTTCCCACCGCGTTCACTCCCAACGCGTTGAATGACTATCGCATAATGCTTGCCTTTTACAAGGGCATTCTGCAAAAAGTTCCAAGCTGCTGCGTGATTCTCCGAAATTGTCACCGTTAACTTCCCTTCCCTGTTCCCCGCTATCGTATGAGCTCGCCCAGCCTCATCATTTTTGGTCTCTGTGGAAACAGAAAGCGCCAGCTCATGCTCAGCCCGAATATAGCCCAACGTGTAGCTATCCGCCGGCTGAAGGTCTGTTCCGTCTGCCTTGACTTCTTTGATCCACCACTTTGTGCTCCCTAAGTTCCGTATCGTCCGAATAGCTCCCAGCGTTGGCATCTTCCTCCTCCTCTACAAATTGTGTGACAAGCTCTGCAAGCCACTCGGGGACAACTTCCCCTCTTTTGTAAAGTTTCCCGTTTACAATAATGTCAACCTTGAAACGTTTCATTTTGCGCTTCCTGGTATGTCAAATATACGGCTTTCGGACTTATGACGAACCACTACTATCCCGACGAGCAGCGAGACTTCTACCCAATTGAGCAAGTGCTCATCGCACGAAGGCACAAGATACCCGTCCACGCAGTGCGCCTAATCGAACTCTTGCGCCAGCGCGAAGAGATTGATTGCGTAACCGTCAGCTGCACCCTACGCATATCGTACCACGCCGCTTACAATGCCTTGCGTGCCCTGGAGAAAAAGGGATGGCTAAAAGTAGACGGCATAATGCGCCGAAGCCCAAGAAGCGGACGATACCGAGTTATATGGCGCTGGACCGAAAAGGCACCTCAATCGCTATACCCCTAATCTAGGCCACCGCAAAATATAGCAGCGAACTAACCTCCCTGGAGACCGAGGATATCTGTAGTAGTCCTCTACAGTAGTGGAAAAATGTGTGGACAGAAAGAACTGCTGAACATGGGGGAAGTGAATAACTGGGAATACCACATGGACAGCATCATTAGAAAAAAGCAAGTTCCCAGATTCTCCAATGTATCCCCGAGACGGGTTGAAAAATATGCCGTTGGTGATTCCCGGAGGCGGGGGGAAAAATAGTTCAGACAAGCTTATGGATTGTATTACTCTGTACAGGCTCCCTGCTAAGGGGTTGGCGATATATACTGAATTCGACTGGAATCTACACTGAACTCCGTGTGCCCAAAACGCGTGACTCACATAGACCGTGTAACCCCATAAAGTCCAGCCTGCAACATTTGAGCTCAAGCCCAACTCAAAGTCATCTTGGGTACTATCCTCTATTATGAGGCGGGAGAAGAGAGTACCTGAACGTGCAGCCCCAACATTAAATGCTGTTGCAAACCAGCTACTTTCTCCCGCCCGACGGATACCAAAGTAAAAGGTACTGCTCAAATCGCTTGTGCGAGTTAGGTAAATCGATAAAAGCAGGCTATACAGTACGCGGCCAAAGACATCGCACACAGGGGGGATTGTTGATCGTGGGCTTTGAGCGAAGCGTGCGTTGTAGTCTTGTTTTAATGCTGCAATGTTAAAGCTTGCGACCGGCTGAGGAGCAGTGCCTACAGGGATTTGGGGAGGAGTAGGCAGCTGCACATGCAGCATTGAGGCAGGGACTGGCGCAAATTCCAATATGGGCTGCATCAGGTCTGCGAGATGTAAGTGACCAAAACTGTCGCTGTTCCTGAATCCGTTCGGAGCCGCAGCTTCTTTGTAGAGCCGAATATAGCGACAGGAGGGGAGAGGAAAGTTTGCCCTGCGCCGCAGCGGAAGGCCTCTATCCAGGTTGTCCCGTTCCCGATGTCAACGATTATCATTTGCGACGAAGCGATCTCAACGATGTATCGTATTTCGCCGGCGTTGGCCTCAAAGACCGTTCCCGATGTTCCCACACTCAGGCTAGCAGCGTATAGCGCTTTGGGCATTAGAGGTACACGTAGCCATAGTGCAACTCAATCTCGTCTCTTGTGCTTCCGCCGCCGCCTCCTCCATTGGTCAGGTCATACCATTGTGTTCCATCGCTCCAGTAGAGTTTGCCTGAATGGACTACCAGCGTATTGGGGGCATCTTCAGCAGGCGGGAGCGTGGTGACGGGGTCAAGCTCTATGTTGCTGAGGAACTTCATCCTTTCCCTTCACCCATCACCTCCTACCCCATCACCACGATACGCAGTGCGTTATTCCCAGGCGCATTATTGACTTTAACCCGCACCACGTTGGCACTGAGGATTGTCACGTCGGCGACAACCTCAGCGCCGTCAGAACTGCGGCGTATGGAAACTGCGACGTCCGTAGTGTTCAGGTTGTGTGTTATATCGTACTGCGTATTCGTCGCGTCTCCGAAACTTGTAGCAAACTTACGCAACAGGAATTGCGCATTTTTGAGCTTCAGCGGGGTAACTGCTACGTTGTCGGCTGTTCCGCCGTTAACCTCAGACTGAGTTGCAATCCGTATCTTTCCTGGTGACGACTCCGTTGCGTCTGGAACGGCAGTACCGAAGGAAACCCATACGATATCAGATGTTCCCAAAGTAGGATTAGGCGTTGACTGCCTCCAGGTTGTTCCAGCATTAGCAGTTCCTTGCGCGACGGTGACGACTGCAGCGTTCAGCTCACTGCCACTATTTGCATCGGGAGCACGAGTAAGAGGATTGCCGGAGCCGTTGTAGACATAAATGCCGTTCTCAGTCGCGTTCGTCTGG
>DAOTWO010000444.1:0-4236 GCA_034435855.1 Thermomicrobium sp.
CCCCCAAGCGCCGGTAGATCTCTGCTTCGACCGTATCGTCATAGAGCAGGTGCACGATCCGCACCACGGGATGGCGTTGACCAATCCGATCAAAGCGACCAATCCGCTGCTCAACCCGCATGGGGTTCCACGGCAGGTCGTAGTTCACCAGGACGCCACAGGTCTGCAGGTTCAACCCCTCGCTCGCCGCGTCGGTGCAGAGCAGTAGCCGCACTCTTCTCCCCTCACGGAACAACCCCGCCAGCTCCGACCGACTGATCGGCTCCCATCTGCCGTCTCGCCAGACCTCGCCCCCACGACCGGAATAGCAGGCAACTTGACTTCCGTAGATCGGCACCAAGTGCTCACGGAGATCAAGAAGCGTATCGTAGTACTCCGTGAAGACGGCGACCGTCTCTGATTCGGCAAACAGGCGCTCCAGTAACTGCCGCAGGTGCTGACGCTTGGAGTCACCGCGAAGATTTTGGAGATCTCCGAGGAAACTGCGCAGGTAACGGATCTCTTCCTCCGTCGCCCAGCGATCAATATCACTGAGCCGTTCCTGGAGATCACGGTCGAGTTCCTCGTCAGACACGTCTTCTTCCGTCAGACCAATATCGGCACTGCGCCTCTCCAGGAATGCCAACCGTCGCTCCAGACTGAGTCGCACCGCCGCGAAGCTCGAGGTGAGCCGACGCCGATAGATCGTCATCACAAAGCCCAGTCCAGGCCGTTCAGCCTCGTACCGTGCGTAGAACTCCGTGACGTACTCCTCTATCCGGTCATACAGTGCACGCTCCGATTCGGTGAGCGTGACCCACTCCACCGCAGGATCGCGTTCAGCGAGCGGTTCGCTGAGCAGCCCACTTTCGCGGTACCGGCGGAGCAATGACCGGGTGTGACGGAGCATCAGTCGGCGAACGGGTGTATACCGGCGCAACGCAAGCCGCAGTGCAGCCTTCGACTCGGCATCAAGTGTCCGCGGCGGGTCACTGGCTCCGTCCGTCGTCAACAGTCGCGCGATCTGCTTCCAACGGGCCAACCCCAAACGTTCTCGCGTGCCTGCGACGAACTCATCATCGAGGCCACCACGTACCGCGAGCTCCTCGCGAGCGAGCTGAAGAAGGAATGTCCAGTCCGGCTCCTCCCCGTCGGTACGGCGGAATTGCTCGAAGTAGCGCACAAAGTCCTCAGGACTCGCCCCCCACCGACCCGGGAGGCCGAGGAGTGAGAGGAGTTCCCAGAGTTCGCTTGGGTGCAGTTGCATCGGCGTGGCCGTGAGCAGCCAGAGCCCACGTGTCCGCATGCTCAGCTCGCGTAACAAAGACAGCAAGCGGTTCGGATGCCCATCGGCGTCCCGCCGTGCGTGGTGCGCCTCGTCGACCAGCACCAAGTCCCAGGGCTGGGCCTGGAGAAGCTTCTCCGCCCAATCACGTCGCTTGGCAAGGTGGCTCGAAAGCAACAGGAGCGGTTGCGTCTCCAGGAGCTCCGTCAGCTCAATAGGAAAACTGCCTCCCTCGGCGGACCAGAGCCGCCCTGCATCGTAGCGCGGAACAGCGAGTCCTGCCTTGTCCAGGAGCTCGTCCTGCCATTGCCGAACCAGTCCTCCCGGCACGAGCAACAAGACCCGCTGCACCCGCCCGCTGAGCAGGAGTTCGCGTAAGGCCAGTGCTGCTTCAATCGTCTTCCCCAATCCCACCTCGTCGGCGAGCAGGAATCGCTCGGGATACTGCTCGACCAATCGCTCGACAACGCGTCGTTGGTGTGGCCACGGCACAACCGGCGCTGTGGCAAGTCCAACCCAACGGGCACCGACGACGCGCGGTAGGTCAAGTAAGAAGCGCGCAATCGCCCCGCTTCCATCCGGCCCGGTCTGATAGTCTCCAGTGTCCTCACACACTGCCGAGACCGGAACCTGCACCCGTTCCAGCGGGTCATACAGTGGGGGCTCATCAGTTCGGTACTGCAGCAGGTGCTGGCGCACAGCATCCGGCAAGGGAAGCGTCCGCCAGCGCTGTTCCTCCCCCTGCCAGAGCCGCTCGAACTCCTGCGCAAAACCCTCAAGGTACCGACGGGACTCATCCCAGGAAAAGAAGACGGTGAGCGTTTCGTAATTCTGTCCCCATCCCGCAGCAGTCTCGTTGACACTCCCTGCAAACGCAACCTGGTTACCACTGAGATCGGTAAACAGACCGTACTTCACGTGGAAGTACGGCGCCGCCGCCTCTGCTGCGAGCGGTTGTCCCTGCGGTCCCAACGGCAACACGACACGGATCTCGAGTCGTTGCTCAGCCGCGAGCCACGCCAGGGCTGCGAGCCGCTCCCGCTCCAAAAGTTCCTCAACTGTGGCCAACCCCTGCAAGAGCCGCTGCTCGACGATCGCGCTGAGGGCCTCTCCGTGAAGAACTGCTTCTACATCTTCCGGGCTGAGCGCCGCGCCGACCAACAAGCGCATGCGACCGCCGTTGGCAACCAGCCGCGCTACTCCGGCGGCCGCCACGGCAAGCGCCGAACTGGAAAAGAATCCGGTCGCTCGGTCATAGCGCACACTCCGCTCAAGCGCCGGCAAGTAGAAGCGGTGGAGCCGATCATCACCCTCGCCATACCGAGGGGCAAAGGGATAACTGCGTAAGTCTGGAGCGCCCGCTACCTGCATGCCTGCCGCGCCTCTCCCTCACCGACAACACAGCAGCAGCGTCATCTGGCACCATCCCGGTGCGTTGAGTCCCCTCGCGGCGCAAGCGAGTGAACCCTTACGAGCCGGAAGTCCCGCCTGGATCGCGGTGCGGCAGACAGTGATCCAACCGTGCCCGTGACTCTTCCCCACCACGCTTCCAGGAGAGCGAGGGACGGCCGAACAACCCGGCTCAGCCCATCGCGCTGCCTTACCGCGCCGAGTGACCGCGAATACTTTGCCACAGTGCACGAGGTCTGCTCCACCCGTTCCAAAGGCTAGTCACGCCTGCTGCCGCGGCGCCGACCCCCTGCACGCAGCAACCTGAGCCGCCATCCCCTGCTCAGCACCTCTCATCCGACACGAGCCACGCACCAATCTCCTGCAGCAGGTAACGCCCCCAAGGACGAGCGGACGCCGACATTGCGCTCGACGACTGCAATCCCGTCTGGGCAAACGACTCGCCCTTGCCAGAATATCCCGTGCCGGAACCTTGATTGCGTCCATTCGTACCAGGGGCGAGCGGGTCGACCTCACGTCCCACTACCGCCCCGGCCCCGGTTGCGGAGTAGCCCGGAGGCCGAGCCGGAGCCGCCTCCCTGCCGGGGTGCACTCGCTGCCGCCGCGTGGAAGAGCGGCACCTCGCCTGAGAGGTCCAGTCCCTCCAATACTGCGTTCCCGATACCGGCGCATCATGAAAGCCCCGCTGCCGCGTCCGCACTGACTCGGCCGAGGCACTTACTCAGCGCTCTCCTCATCGTCCTCCGCGTCCGCTCCGTCCTCGCCCAACACCAGCCGCGCCTGGCCATACACGTGCTTTTGTTCCGGCTCTTGCGGCGGTGCGATATCCGGGTAGCAGTAGGCGCGCAGGGCCTCCAGCCACTCCGCTTCGGGAAGTTGCAGACGTCCGTCCCGGCCGCGCTGCCGCGGGATCGCCTCGAGCAGCGCGGCAACGTAGGCCCGGAAGGCATTGTCCCGCCGCAGCCCGACGCGCTCCAAGTAACGCTCCGCCGCTCCCACACCGTCCTCTTCAGTCAGGACAAGCGCCATGTGCAGTCCGTCCACAAAACGTGTCGGCGTCCCGTCAACCGTCACCGCCTTGCGCTGCCACCGTTCCTTGGGGGTGAGGAGCTTCACTGCGTCACCAGCCCTCTGAACCAGCCGCGCGCCGGTGAGAATCTCGCGCTCCAACTCCACGCCGGTGGCCAGCGCCAGCTTGCGGGCCTCGTCGAATGGGAACTCCCGTGCCTTTAGCATCTCCCAGCTCATCAAGTACCAGTCACTGATCGGATCAAACTGCATCCGCTGTCCATGCAGGAGCCGCTCACGGACCAGCCCGAGCACCTCTTCTCGCGCCGCATCGAGCGCCGCCTCCGCTCGGAGGGGAATCGGTTGCCCCTGCTCGTCGGCCTGGCTCGTCAACACCGGCCACCGTGCTGAGATCACGCTCAGCGCCGTCCCGTAGGTCGCGAGAACCAGGTCGACCCCTTGCAATCCCCACGTCGCCAATTCCTGGGCTCGGGCCCGCACCCGCCGCCGCAGCTCCGGTTTGATATCGTCCCACCAGACAACCCCATCGCTAG
>DAOTWO010000445.1:0-2757 GCA_034435855.1 Thermomicrobium sp.
GGGCACTTACGGGGGCGGTTGCTTCACTCAAGGGGCCGCTGCACGGTGGTGCGAACGAAGCAGTGATGGAGATGTTATTGGAAGCGGGGGATGAGGAGGGTTTGGAGCGGTTGATTCGTGCCAAGCTGGCCCGCAAGGAACGGATCATGGGCTTTGGGCACCGGGTCTATATGCGGCGGATGGATCCGCGGGCGCAGCTGTTGAAAGAGACATTAGCCCAACTGGTTGCCGAGCGGGGTGATCCGGAGGGGGAGAAGTTACTCCGGATGTGCCAGCGTGGTGAAGATGTGATGCGAAGCGAGAAGGGGCTGTTTCCGAACCTCGATTACTACGCGGCGCCGGTGTACTGGGTGCTCGGTATCCCGATTGATCTCTATACACCGATCTTCTTCGCGGCACGGACGGCTGGACTGGTCGCGCATGTGGTCGAGCAGCATGCACACAATCGTCTCTTCCGGCCGCGTGTGCTGTACACCGGGCCACGGGGCTTAAAGCCATAACGGTGAGCAGAGGGATGAACTGAAGAGGAGGGGTGAGCGTGGGCCAAAGAGGTAGTGGCGCCCGTCCGTCCCCAGATGCGGTGCTGGTGGAGCTGGTGCGCTACGTCGTGGAGACAGAGATTACGAGTGAGAAGGCTTACGAGACGGCGCGACTGGCTCTGGCGGATTCGCTGGCCTGTGCTTGTGAGGCGTTGACGCATCCTGACTGTACGGAGCTCATCGGCCCCGTAGTACCGGGCATGCAGGTGCCGCAGGGGGTCAAGGTTCCGGGAACTGATCTGGTCCTCGATCCAGTCCAAGGGGCGTTCGCCATCAGTGCGCTCATCCGTTGGCTGGACTACAACGATACCTGGCTGGCCAAGGAGTGGGGTCACCCTTCGGATAACTTTGGCGCGATTCTTGCGGTGGCCGACTTTGTCAGCCGGCAGCGGCGGGCACGTGGCGAGGAGCCGTATCGGGTCCGTGACGTCCTGACGGCAGCGATCAAGGCTTATGAGATTCAGGGCGTTCTTGCGCTCGAGAACAGCCTGAATCGTGTTGGGTTCGACCATGTGCAGTTTGTCAAGGTGGCGTCAGCGGCCGTGGCGGCTGCCCTGTGGGGCGGTGGGTTCGACGAGGTACTCAGCGCGGTGTCCAACGCCTGGATCGATGGTCCGGCCTTACGCACCTACCGGCATTTCCCCAACACCGGGCCGCGCAAGTCATGGGCGGCAGCTGACGCAACGAGTCGGGCGGTACGTCTGGCGTGGCTGGCGCTGCATGGAGAGCCTGGATATCCGACGGCGCTGAGTGCGCCGCAGTGGGGATTCCAGGACGTGGTGCTGCGTGGGCAGCCCGTTGTCTTGGCACGGCCGTTGGGGAGCTACGTGATGGAACATGTGCTGTTCAAGATCGCTTTCCCGGCGGAGTTCCATGGTCAAACGGCCGTCGAGGCAGCACTGCGACTCCACCCCGAGGTGCGCGAACGGTGGGAGGAGATTGAGGAAATCGTTCTTGAGACTCAGGAGTCAGCGAAGCGGATCATCGACAAACCGGGTCCGTTTGCGAATCCGGCAGATCGCGACCACTCGCTGCAGTATATGACGGCCGTCGCGCTGCTGTATGGCGAATTGCGCTATGAGCACTATTTGGAACCGGTGGCCTCCGATCCGCGCATACCGGCACTCATTGCCAAGATGCGCGTGGTTGAGCGCCCGGAGTTCAGTCGCGACTACTTGGATCCGGAAAAGCGGTCGATCGCCAATGCGGTACAGGTGACATTCCGCGACGGGAGCCGAACGGAGCGGGTGGTGGTCGAGTATCCGATTGGGCATCCGCGGCGGCGGGCGGAGGGATTGCCGCTTCTGCGCCAGAAACTGGCCCGGGCGCTGCGGCTGGTCTATCCGGAGCGACGTGCCGAGAGGCTTGAGTCTCTGCTCCTGGATGATCCGACTCTGCCAGACTGGGCGGTTGACCGCTTCATGGACGTGCTGCACCGGGGGTAGGCGATGAGCTGGCTCAGCGCGCCGCCGCGGTCTCAGGCGGAGCAGGCGCAGACATTCCGTGCGTTGGTGGCTGCGGGGCTGGTGGTGCTTCCCGGGGTGTGGGATGGACTTTCGGCGCTGCTGGCGCGGGCCGCGGGATTCCGTGCGGTGTACCTTTCTGGGGCGGCATACACGGCGAGTCGGGGGCTCCCCGATCTGGGAATTGTTGGTCTGGAGGAGGTGGTTGAGCGGGCGCGCGAGATTGTGCAGGTCAGCGAGCTCCCGCTGATCGTGGATATCGACACGGGGTATGGGGGTGTGCTCAATGCGGCTCGTGCTGCGCGGGAGCTGGCTGAGGCGCGGGTAGCGGGTGTGCAGATTGAGGACCAGCAGCAGCCGAAGAAGTGTGGACACCTTTCTGCGAAGCTACTGGCACCTCCGGAGGAGCTCGAGCAAAAGGTGCGGGCGATCAAACAGGTGGCACCGGACCTGTACGTCATTGCCCGGACCGATGCGTATGAGCGGGAGGGGATTGAGGGGGTCGTGGCGCGGGCACGGCGGTATCTTGCGGCTGGTGCCGATGCGATTTTCCCGGAGGCGCTGCCGAGTGAGGAGGCATTTCGTGCGGTGGCAGCGGCGCTGCCTGGTGTGACGCTGCTCGCGAACCTAACGGAATTTGGGAAGACGCCAGCCTTTTCGGCGGCAGAGGTGGCCGCGTGGGGGTACCGGATTGCGCTGTTCCCGGTTTCAGCATTGCGGGTGGCTGCCAAGGCGATGGAGCGGTTGTACCGGAC
>DAOTWO010000446.1:0-2622 GCA_034435855.1 Thermomicrobium sp.
CAGGCCTGGGTGTAAGATTCAGAATCACTGAAACGCTCACGCTGGATTCTTGTCTGGTAGAGCACGTCCAACGTAGGCGCAATTGCATAAAGATCGTCCGTCTCCTCGACGCGCAAACCTGCTGCACGGAGCTCGGCGATGACGCCAGCGTCCATGCGTGTCACAGGCGGTGCAACAAGGAAGACCGTTGTATCGACTGTTTGAGTCAGCAAGCGCGCGAGGGAGCGTGCTGCCCGTCCATACCGCAGGTCTCCCACCAGCGCAATGGTCAGCCCGTCGATTCGTCCCAGTTCACGCCAAATCGTGTAGAGATCGATCAGCGCCTGGGTAGGATGTTCATTGGCTCCGTCTCCTGCGTTGATAACCGGGATATCAACGACCGACGCGGCACGGGCGACCGATCCTGCTTCCGGGTGACGGATGACGAGGAGATCGGCGTAGCCAGCGACGACGCGCGCGGTGTCCTCGATCGATTCCCCTTTCGCAGCGGACGAAGTCGCTGCTGCGTATTCGGCCGAAATTACGGCGCCCCCAAGGCGCGTCATCGCCGCCTCGAAGCTCAGGCGAGTCCGCGTACTCGGCTCGTAGAAGAGCGTCGCCATAATCGCACCTTTCGCCGTTCCCACTGCCTCGCGGGCGCCGAGCGTTGCGAGTTCGTCCGCGCGGCGGAAGAGTTCGAAGAGAAACGGCCGTTCAAACTGTGAGACGCTCAGTACATGGTTCACCGTCGATTTCACGCGCACCCCCTTTCGCGTTTTGCCCACTGGAGCGCACGCAAACGCGCGGCGCTCTCGCCGTTTCGCTCGGGGGAGGTTGCCTGTGCGGAGGAACCCATAGCAGATCATACCCTACATTGCGTCACCTGGCAAGAGGCGAGACGAAATTGGGTCGCGTACGAACGCGAAAATATTGCTACGATGCGAAAAGGTCAGTGGACTTGCGTGACACTAGGACGGAAGGTCGATAGAATCGGGGTGAGGTAGTTCGTGCTCCAGAAGCTGTTCAGGTGTGCCGATAGATTCGAGATGAGAGTGGCGCGATGAGCGCGAGCGATCGGTTCGACGACTGGGGATCGACGGTGGGGCGCGCATTTCACATCGCCACGGTGCGTGGGGTGGCGGTACGTCTCCATCCTACTCTCCTGCTCGTCATCCCCTGGGTGCTCTGGCATTGGGGGGGCCGGAGCGTCGACCCACTCCGAGGGGCACTGTTCGGTGTTTTCGTTTTGGTTGCGGTCTTTGTGAGTGTCGTGGGGCACGAACTAGCACATGCACTGGTCGCGCATCGGTTCGGCCTGGCAGTGCGAGACGTCACTCTCCTGCCTATCGGCGGCTTAACGCGTATTGAGCAAGGGCCCTTACCACCACGTCGGGAGGCGATCATTGCACTGGCTGGACCGGCCCTGAATCTGCTCGTCGCAATTGCGCTTTTCCCGATCGTCTCCGGGATGTTGGTGCTCCGTGACGCGACGTCACTCCCTGCTCTTGCGCAGCTTGTCTCGGAGACAAGCGTGGCAAGTCTGCTGGCGCTGACGATGGTGAGTAACGTTCTGCTTGCCGTCTTTAATCTGATCCCGGCCTTCCCGATGGACGGTGGCCGTGTGCTTCGGGCCTGGCTCTCAACAGTGAGCGAGCGCTCGCGGGCGACGCGTATCTCGGTAACTGCGGGGTACGTGGTGTCGCTCGGGGCACTGGGACTCGGTGTCTGGTTGCGCGATCCAACATTGCCGATCGCTGGCCTGTTTTTGGCGACCGCTGCATTCCTTGAGCAGCGCACCCTAGAGCTCGAGCGAGCGATACAGCGACTACCGGTTGGGCAATTTGCTGTCTGGGACGGCGGTGGGGTAGATCCCGAGGAACCTCTGGCGCATGCCCTTCGAGGTGGTCCGCGTGACCTTGCAGTCGTGCGTGATGGCACCGTTGTCGGAATGCTGTGGCGCGAAACCGTGCTTCGGCATGCCAACATTGCTCATCTGTTGCGTGCAGCCGACGTCATGGATCGAGCCTTTGCTGCGGTGAGTCCGCAAACGTCGGTCTATGAGGCGCACCGGCGAATGCTGGCAAGCGGCCATCCGGCGGTTCCCGTGGTTGATCCCGGGAACCGCTACCGGGGCATTTTCACCAGTGATCGTTTGGCGCACGTTTACCGCTATGTCCAATCCCCACGGCGCACCGCGGCACGGTGGACCTTGCTTGCTCGAGCGCTCGGATTGCTCGGACGGTGACAACGGAGGGACGACGGCAGTGGCAAGTGGGCGGCCTTTCGACCCCTGGTCTGAGGGCTTTCCCTGGCGGGAGGTCATGGAGCACGTATTGGGAACAACGAGTCGCCCGGGGCCCATGGTCGCTGGGATCGGTGTTCCGGTCGATGTGGCTGAGGTAGAGGATGCCTACATGATCTACGCGGTAATCCCCGGTGTCGAACCGCAGACGCTCGATCTCCAGGTAGAGGCTGATCGCCTTGTGCTCCGTGGCGAGGTGCGTGAGCCCGCCCTTGAGGGACAATGGGTGAGCCGCGAGCGCCGGTTCGGGCGGTTCCAGCGGACAGTCGTCCTACCCGGCCCAATCGACCCGGAGCACGCGGAAGCGCACTACCAGCATGGGGTGCTCGTCATCCGTCTGC
>DAOTWO010000447.1:0-7396 GCA_034435855.1 Thermomicrobium sp.
GTTGACCCGGGACTCTTTGGAGGTGAGCACCTGCATATCCCAGCCGAATGGATCGCCGAGACCACCGAGGACGCGGTCCGCCTCTCTGTGGACGCCGCAACCGCCCGTCGCGGCAAGCGGTGAATCGAGGCCAAACGGTTTCTTGACCCCCAGCAATACGCCCCTCCACCGCAGACCAGGGTGCGTCCCCCTCTGTGATCGGCTCAACACCAATGACCCAACTCATACCCTCCCGTCGGCAGCACAAGAGGGCTTCCTCGCTCGGAGGAGCAATGATCGACCGCACCGTTCCACGACGTCCCGGCAAGTGCCCGATCGGCCGATGATGTCGGCCCCCCGCCGCTCTGGTGGCCTCCACCGCACACGACGAGAACCATGTCCCGTGTCTCTCGCCTGCTGGCCGTCGCGTTCCCCACTCGGCAAACCAGCTTCTGCGCCGCCGCCTGCCCGCCCTCCAAGCAGCTCCCCGAGGAGAGATTCCTCTGACAGTGGCTCTTCCGGTTGTTGCTCTTCACCAAAATCCTGACCCTGTTTGGATTTCACTTCCTCACGTTGACTACCCTCAACCGATTCAGAAACTCGAGCGGAACCATGATCGATGCCCTCACCAGCCGCGTCTTCCTTATCTAAGACGTTCATGATGGATCGCGCCGAGACGACGGCGCAAAGCGAACTCGGCTTACTCGCGTCAGCCTGATCAGCCACTCCCTGGGTTGGAAGCGTCTGTACTCGTTTCCTCCTGTATTGGCCGAGTATCCGGTACACCTGCTTCTTCTTGCGAACATAGAGATAGCAGGCAAATACCATGAGAAGGATTCCCACGACAGCACCAGCCGGAAGCCGCCTCGCGTGTCGCTGCGCCACGCTCTCCCCCTGCCGTGTCGCACCCTTATCTTTCCGTGAACGTTGCGGGTTGACTGTATTTTAACACATCACACGCCAGCGGGCACCGACGCTGTGATCTCACCGGTGATTCCGGCACGACACGCGCCTCAGCTTTTGGCCTGCAGTAGAGACCCCTTCGACCATCTCCCGACCATCAGCACCGCGGACGGATCCTCCTCACTATCCCCACTCCACTGGCCATCGCCCCCGAAGCGCTGTGTGCAGCTCGTCCATCAGGGCCGCAATCTGCACCACGTCGAGCTCCACCTCCGTCTGCGGCTCAACCAGCGCCGCGCGGTACAGTTGATCTCTCCACCCAGTCGGCGCAGCTCCAACACCAAGCGCTGCACCACGCCATTCGTCTCAAGTACCGCGGTCCGCTGCAGTAGAAGTTCCCGTCCCCGGTCCCGCTGCACACAATTCCAGTTCACCGAATATGGCACATCCATGCCGCAGGCTGGCGGAAGTTGTCAATCCGCCCGCGATTCATCACAGTCCCGTACACCACCCGTGGCTGCCCTGTCTTACCGGCGTGCAGAATGAGCGTCGCACACTCTGCAAGCGCAGCGGTCGCCCCGCCCCTGCCTTCTCTTCCCATCGCCCACACAGCCACGCTGCACACCGTTCCAGCCCGCGCTGGGAGACGCCAGAGCTTCGCCGCCCGCTGCGCCTCTTCACACCGCTTCTCCACCCCAACGGATCCGCTGCCTCCGCCGCCGAACGCATCGGCTCCCCTTCACAACCCGTGCCTCCGCGGGGTATGAATCGCCGCCTGACGCGATGCCATATCGTTGCAGCAAGGGAGCACGATCACACCTGATGATCCTCGGCACGTCGCCCGCAGAATGTTCGCTCGATTCGGTAACACAGTACCCCAAACGTGTCGGCACCGCATACCGCACCGAATCGTGCGTTGCAGATCCATGTTGTAGACGCGGTATCCGCCCTTCAACCGCGGAGTTCCTGCAACACCGGGTACAGATCAATCCCTGGTGCGCAAAGCGCAGGGAGAAAGCAAAGTGATGAATCCCGGCACACAGAGAGTCCACCTCGTCCAGCTCCAACGCCACCAGTAGCACCCAGCATTTCGCCGTCCCTTGCACCCTGTGGCAGACCGTGACCATTCGGATCTGAATCAACCCACTCACCGCGCGCGTGCAGAGCGCCGTCGGACTTCTGTAGTACAGCAGCAACACGTCCGGACACGGCTCCTCCTTCTCCCCGGCGAGCTCCACAACCTTCGGCTTGTTGTGTAGCCCCCACATGATTGCGCCGCTACTAAGCGTATTCCCGATCGTCTGGCGTAGTCAGGCAGGTCTTGGGAGCTCAAAGTCGGCAACCATTGAGGGGTAATATCCACCGACCTGGCACGTCGTTCCGTACTGCGTCAGCCCTGTCACTCCCCTGCCGCCAATCGGTCGTCGCCATGATCTATGGACGCACGTGAAGTCGCTCGGTGAGGCGATGCGCCACAGGCTCCGTCTCTCAAAGCCGATCCGGATCGATGTCCGTCAGCGCCATGGCCATGGGACTCAATTCCCGAAAACAGAAAGAGATCCAGGGCTAACCTCCGGGCAAAGACCGTC
The DNA here is from genome assembly GCA_034435855.1 of Thermomicrobium sp. Classification (GTDB taxonomy): domain Bacteria; phylum Chloroflexota; class Chloroflexia; order Thermomicrobiales; family Thermomicrobiaceae; genus Thermomicrobium. Next base: position 2,472 of record DAOTWO010000447.1, read on the forward strand.
CTCCCGCACTGATCAACGCGACCGTATCGCGTCTCTCTTGTCCCGACACACATGGACACCACATCGCCCAGCCATCACCTGCACCATTCACCGCCCGGTGGCTTTCCCCATCACCCATACTTCACTGCCTCAAACTGGCAAGGGACTAACCCGCCCCACAAGACTGTCTCCCCCAAGACTCCTCCTCTTTACGGAGCCGCGTCAACGAACCCTGCCGACCCCTCCTGGTCGAGCACATCCTCTGGGAGTTCAGCATGCCCGGCCCACCCCGAGGAACCACCCATCGGCACGACAGCCCCTGCACAACAAACAGCCACGCCAGCCGTCTGCCAGCGTGGCTCGTACCGTGAGGGTCGTTCGCGCGTCGCCGGGGCTCCTGCCCCACTGCTCCTAGCGTGACCCTACTCGCCTCCCTTCTCTTCGCAATAGCCCCCCACTAATCAGTGTCAACGCTGCACCCGCCAGCGAAAGCACCCACCACGGCACACTCGACCGGCTCCCACCAGTCTTCGGCATCAGCTGTACCCGGTCTGACTGCGTCTGGCTCGAGAGATCGGTCGATTGATCCTCCGACCGTGCCTCACTCTCCCGCTGCAGCTGCCGCGCAATCGACTCAAAGTCGACCTGGGGTGGCCAGCTCGTTCCACCGTTCGTCTGCCCGCCGGCACTGCCACTCGGAGTCGTCCCACTGCCCGTACCCGTGCCACCGGTGCCACCGCCGGGATTCCCACCACCACCAGGATTCCCGCCGCCGCCCGGGTTCCCACCGCTGCCAGAATTCCCACCAGGATTCCCGCCACCACCAGGACTGCCACCGCCGCCAGGATTCCCGCCACCGGGATTCCCACCACCGCCTGGGTTGTCACCACCGCGCCCAGGATTCCCGCCGCCACCAGGACTGCCACCGCCGCCAGGATTCCCGCCACCGTGATTCCCACCACCGCCTGGGTTGTCACCACCCGGATCCCCTCCACCCGGAGGTCCCAAAAATGCCCGCGCATTCACAAACGTCACATCACACTGTCGCGTGTCACCCTCCAACGCACAACTCGCCCGACCATCACTTGTCCAATTCAATCCGCGGATTTCCACGACATTTTCACACACTTGCCACGATCCACCGACGGAACAGACTGGCTCCCATCCGCTCGCGACACTTTCCTGCACGCGAATGGTACCGGCCTCAAGTTCGATCGGAACGTCAACCGGCTCGCCACACTTCACGCGCCACGTTCCACCCACCAACGTCGCATTCTCCGCTTCGCATCGGCGCTCCACCACACTCCCGTCGGGCAACGTCACCACAACAAGGACATCGTCAGATCCAGGATCACTCGTCCAGACCTTCGAAATCACTAGCACATTCTTTTTCACATCCTTAGAACGGTTCGCAAGATACAGCGAGCATTGCCCATCGCGCGAACAACTGTACAGTATTCGCGGATCAGCAACATCGGAAAACTCTTCCAACAAAATCGAGTAATCACCATACGGCTCCCAGCCGATAACTTGGCCACCGGACACAATCGGCTGCACCCACACCCACTCGTCCGGTGAACGCTCGGATACCTTCACACTGCAAGCACCTGGACGCGTGACACACTCGTGCGGAATCGCCACACTCCCGCAATACTCGACCAGCCAGCCGGTCGTCGGATCTGTCGCCGGATAACCCGGGCAGCTAAATCCGTACTGGGTGTGCCCAGCAGGACCGTGGACGGTGACAGTCACGTCCGCTGACGCACCGCGCGGGTCTGTTCCAAGCCAGACCTTGTGAACGTCAAGACGAGGTTGAGCTGGAATATTCAACACCCACAGGCGACACCAGGAGAGCAATGAATCACACTCGAGATTCGTTCGACTCTCTGGTGGGAACCGGATCGGCCCAGCTGTCCCCGGATGCAAATCCCAGCCTGGGAGACCACGGATCTCCCGAATCACGATACTGTCACCCGGCTCAATATCAAGCAGTAATGGCCGCGGCGTGCACTGCCACGCAAAACCATTCCACGCACAGGTGATCGAGTAACTCCGCCGTCCCCCGACCTCAAGCTCAAACTCCAGTGTTAGGCTAGGATCATACGGTGCCACCTGTTCACACTGCGGCTTTTCATCCCTCGGCTCATTCCATTTCGGCTTATCCCACTTCGGCTCATCCGACCTCGGCTCAACCCCTATCGCCTCATCAAAGCTCGGCTCATCATACCACCTGGGCTCATTCCCTTTGCCCTTTGGAGGATCACCCTTGGGAGGATCACCTTTGGGAGCTGCCCAACACTTCTCAAAGAAGAGTGCGAGCTGCTCGTACTTGTTGGCCACATTCGCCGCGCAGAAATAGCTGAATCCGTAGGTATCCCGCTGGCACACAAAGCCGTCTTCGAACGCGGTCACGCCCCACTGGAACTCGCCCACACCGCGAACCGCACTCCATCCAGGGAGCCCTGTCGTTTCCTCGATACGGATGACTGTCCCATCCACGACCCAGTGCGGGAGACGAATCCGATCGGGACTGCACAAAGTATCGGGAGCACCGCCGGTATAGGTGCATGTTACCGTCCAACTTGCTTGATTGTTCTGAGCCCCTTCCGCGGTAATGGTAAGCGTCACACTCTGTCCCACTTCCGGACGCACTCCCCGGGTGGCCCACCACTTGGAGATGGCCAGTTCTGGGGTATACCCATAGTTGACCACCTCGTGGACACAACGCGGCCTTCCCCAAGAGTCCTGGCCACAGTTCGCGGGCTTCCACGGAAACTCACCAAGCCCGCTCACCGGAATAACGTAGGGCTCCAAACCAGACTCATCGACAACGTAAATATCACCAGTGGACACTTCGGGGCCGACAGGAACAGTTCCGCACTGCACGTAGCCAAACGGGTCTGGCCGCTCACACGTCAACGTATGCGATTCCCCGCCAATCTGCACAGTGACCGTCGAAGGCCCACCAGTTTCAACATTTACCCACCGTTTCCAAATCTCCAGCCACCCCGCTGCCCCCGCATTCCGTATCTCATGCTGGCATATGGGCCGCCCCCAGCTATCCCGCGAGCACTCCGGCCCCGGGTTGAACTCGAAGTCAGATCCCACACCGGAGAGGACTACCACACCAGCCGGTAAGCCTGACTCCACCACTGAATATGGTGCCGGAAGTGTCGTCCCCTCGGGAATCGGTACTCTCCCGCAGTAGACCGGTTGCCACGGGTTTGACGAATGGTTGCATGTGAGCGCGTGCGGCACCCCATTGACCGTGACCGTCACCGTCACCGGCCCACTGCTCGGAACATCAATCCACCGCTTGTAGACATCGATAAATCCGACTGCTCCGTCGTAGGCTCGGTTTTCCACAATCCCATTCCAGCGCGGCGCCGCACAGCGGATCAACCGCTGAGCCTCGTCAATCCAGTAGCACTGGTACTGCTCCAGCGGAGCACTCGATGGCACGTTCCACGGACGGTACGGATGCGGCACCACTGGCTCGTCAACCGCGATCGTCTCGGTCGGCTCAACATCGGTCAAGGGAGACCCAGCAACCACCGTACACGGGATCGCACTCTGTAGCGGCGGCCCGCCGTTCTGCTGCGCTGGTGGACAGGAGACCGTCACAACCTCATCACTGTCCCGAATCTCGACCGTCGAGGGACCGCTCGGCCACACCGCAGTGTCATTCCACACCTTCCAAACAGCGAAATCCACCTGGTAAAGCCGCCCATCATCTGCAAATTCATTCCGACCGTTAATCTGGCAGGCGATCCCCCCGACACCGTTAGAGATGTTATTCACGCAGTTCCACCCCGTACCGGACGCCGAACTCCCTGGTCCGGGAATCGTGATTGTTAAGCTTGTCCAATTCGGCGTCGCCCCATTCGGCACCACAATCTCTGTTACTTCGATCGTCGACCCATCGGGCGGTGCAGGCAGCAGAAACCGCCAACAGGGCCCTTGTGTCCGCGTACCCGGAAACACCTGCGTCCCAGTGTTAAAAGAGCATGTGTCGTTCAGAAGGACGTTACCATCCGGATCACGGACAACAACCTGATAGGTCGCGCTTCGGTTTGGCAACAAGCCGCGCGGATCAACCCACGTCTTATACAAATAAATGTCCAACCGTGTTCCTTCGCTCCGGTAATCGTTGTACACGCCGAGCTGGCAGCTCCGCCCAATACACCATGGCCAACCTGTCCACGCTGGAAGCGTCGGCAACGTAAACGTTCCCAGCCCACCCGTCGTCCAGTTGTTACTCGGCAGCACAGTCTCGCTAATCGTCACCTGTGAACCACTGGCCACCGGAAAGTCTCGCCAGCACACATTCTGTGCTGTGCAGTCAAAGGTTCCCGCCAGAGAGCCATCCACACTCACTTCAATCGTCGCCAAGCTCCCCGGAGGTGACTCCCAGTCCCAATCCTTTCGAACCCGTAGGAGCGGCTCAGTGTGCACGTTGACAATCGAAATTCCGCAGGTCTCCTGCGGCCGTGTACACTGCCAGACGTTCGACGAGGAGCCATTAACCACCGGCAAACTCGGGTTCGGAGTTGGGCCAGTCAATGTCATCGTGTACGTTCCCGGCCCGATGTATGGTTCCCATCCAGCCGGTGGCGTCTCTGTCACCTGCAATACATCACCAGGTAACATCCCGAGCGGTGCGGTCGTCCCACAGATGTACCAGCCGTTCGGCCCTTGCGCCGAACAGCTCACCGACTCGCTCTGGCCCGTTGTCAGATTGGTGATGGTCACGGTCACCGTGCCGCTTGGGCTCCGCAGAAGATCGGCAAAGTGCTTCCACACCGTAAAGCGCACCGGCATCTCATCCTGCCGATCCCCCGGCGGCGGATCGTTGTTCAAAGGCCCTGCCGGCGGCCCAAATTCACCCCCACTCGCCCCAGACCCCGAACTTGCTCCATCACCTTGCCCTGCCCCCTCTTCCCCAC
>DAOTWO010000448.1:0-5438 GCA_034435855.1 Thermomicrobium sp.
GAAAGGGGGCCTTGGCATCGCCATCCTGACAACCTCGCAGGGGGTGATGACCGACGCCGAGGCGCGTCGTCGTGGCATCGGCGGTGAGGTCATCTGTACCGTGTTCTAATTGCTGGAGGCCGTAGATGTCGCGTATCGGCAAGCGCCCAATTCCGATTCCGGTTGGGGTGGACGTCCGTATCGCGGACGGACTCGTCCGTGTCAGTGGCCCTAAGGGGCAGCTGGAACTGAAAGTTCACCCGAAAATGATCGTCCAACGAGTGGATGGAGTCATTCAGGTCCAGCGCCCTTCCGACGAGCGTTTCTTCAAGCAGCTGCATGGACTGTACCGCACCCTGATTGCGAATATGCTCCAAGGAGTTACTGAGGGCTTTCGGAAGGATCTCGAGATTCATGGGGTTGGGTACCGTGCAGCGCTGGAAGGTAAGACGCTCGTCCTCAACGTTGGGTATTCACACCCAGTGCGAATTGATCCTCCCCCTGGTATCAGCTTCATTGTAGAATCACCGACTCGCATCAGTGTCGTCGGGATTGACAAGCAGCTGGTCGGTGAGGTCGCGGCACAGATTCGGCGCGTTCGCCCACCGGAACCATACCAGGGGAAGGGAATTCGGTACGCGGGTGAGGTGATTCGGCGTAAGGCCGGCAAGACGGGTAAGACAAAGGGCAAGAAGTAGCGAACCTCAGAGCAGGCTACCGCTCGGAAACGTCTCCGACGAGGATCGAGCGGTCATCGAATCGATGGAGGGAGCGGATGCGGTTCCAATTCAAGCGGCAACTATCGCCGCGGAAGCGTCGGCACCTGCGGGTGCGAGCACAGATCTTCGGCACCCCAGAGCGGCCACGTCTGAATGTGTTCCGAAGCAACAAACACATTTATGCTCAGATCATTGATGATACACGCGGTCATACCCTGGTCGCTGCCTCAACGCTAGAGCGAGAGGTGCGGGAACGGTTACCGGAACCGCACCCGAAGGTGGAGGAAGCACGTGTTGTCGGCCAGGTTATTGGAGAGCGTGCGCTCTCGAAGGGAATCACGAAGGTTGTCTTCGACCGTGGTGGGTACAAATACCACGGTCGAGTGAAGGCGCTCGCTGAGGGAGCGCGCGCGGCGGGCTTGCAGTTCTGAGGACAGGAGCGAGGACGACGATGGTATTGGTCAAAGAAGCACGACGAGTCGATCCGAGCCGCGTGGGTGAACTCCGGGAGCGGGTCATCCAGATTGCGCGGGTGGCCAAAGTCGTCCAAGGCGGTCGGCGCTTCCACTTCCGAAGTGTCGTCGTGGTGGGCGATGGCCAAGGGCATGTGGGAGTAGGCATTGGCAAGGCTACCGAAGTCCCCGACTCGATTCGTAAAGCAGTTGAGAATGCGAAGAAGCACCTCATTGAGGTGCCACTCGATCGCACGACGATCCCGCACGAGATCGAGGTGAAATTCAAAGCGACACGTGTCCTCATGAAGCCAGCAGCGCCGGGCACCGGCGTCATTGCAGGTGCGGGTGTTCGTGCGGTTGTGGAGGGGGCTGGCATCAAGGATCTGATTGCGAAGACGCATGGGAGCAACAATCCGGTGAATGTCACCCAGGCAGCGCTGTTGGCACTGAGTCAGCTAGAATCCCCGGAAGACGTTGCTGCGCGGCGTGGCCTTCCGGTCGAACGCGTCTTGCGTGGACGACGGAAGCGAGTGGAGAGCGATGGTGAGTAAGCGGCTCCGGATCACCTACGTCAAGAGTATGATCGGCTACCGGGAGAAGCAGCGTGAGACGCTGCGCTCGCTGGGCCTGCGGCGGCTCGGTCAGTCAGTGGAACATCCCGATACACCGAGCGTTCGAGGAATGATCGCAAAGGTGCAGCATCTCGTCCGTGTTGAAGAGCTGGACGAGCGGCCAGCCACGGAGTAAGGCTCGGAGGATACAGCGATGAAGCTTCATGATTTGAAACCGGCCCCAGGTTCCCGAAAGCCGAAGACCCGGGTTGGTCGTGGGATTGCCGCGGGGAAAGGGAAGACCGCTGGACGGGGAACCAAGGGCCAGAAAGCCCGCGGAAAGGTTCGGCCTGGGTTCGAAGGTGGTCAGAACCCCTTGTATATGCGCGTTGGTCGCAAACGAGGTTTCAAGTATCCGTTTAAGATCGTCTTCGAGGTCGTCAACGTTGGGCGGCTCAACGATCTTCCGGTAGAAGGTGTCATTACCCCTGATACTCTGCGACAGTATCGTCTGGTGCGTGAAAACGGTGCGCCGGTGAAGATTTTGGGTAATGGTGAGGTGACACGGCCATTGCACGTGCAGGCGCACGCATTCTCGGAGAGTGCTCGTCAGAAGATTTTGGCGGCTGGTGGCACCGTGGAGGTCATAAGCTGATGCTCGAGGCAGTCGTCAGCGCGTTCAAACTGCCGGACCTACGGAGGAAGCTCCTCTTCACCCTTGGCATTCTGATTATTTTTCGCTTCGTGGCCACGATCCCTGTACCTGGTGTTGATCAGGAGGCGCTGCAACGACTCCTCGAGACGAACCAGTTTCTTGGGGTACTGAACCTCTTTTCCGGTAGTACCTTGACCAACTTCTCAATCGTGGCCTTGGGGGTATATCCCTATATTACAGCGTCGATCGTCATGCAGTTGCTAACCCCGGTTATCCCGAGACTCACGGAGCTTTCGAAGGAAGGGAATCTGGGGCGTGCCAAAATCAATCAGTACACCCATTGGTTGACGGTACCGCTAGCGTTCCTGCAGGCTTACGGCCATGCCGTCCTCATGAGTAGTGCGGGGGTCCTCAGAGACTTCGGCCTGTTCAATAGTGGGACGTGGCTGCGGAGCTTGGCGCTGTTGCTCACGCTCACGGCCGGGACGATCTTTCTCGTCTGGCTTGGGGAGCTGATCACCGAGAATGGTATTGGTAACGGCGTCTCGATCATTATCCTTGGTGGCATTGTAGCCCAATTGCCGAGTGCAATCGGCCGGTTGGTCACGGGCGGCACCCTCTCCGAGAACCTCATCGGTACTGTGGCCTTTCTTGCGATCGGTGTCCTCATTATCGTTGGAATCGTGCTCATCACGGAAGGACAACGGCGTATACCGGTGCAGCACGCGCGGCGAGTGCGTCGTGGTCGCGTCTACGGTGGTGGTATGACGTATATACCACTGAAGGTGAACTCTGCCGGCATGATCCCGTTGATCTTCGCAATCAGCATGTTGCTGTTGCCAGGGATGATCGCGAACTTCCTCGCGACCTCGCAGATCGGGTGGCTGCGCGATCTGGCGAACGGGCTGGCCCGAGTATTCGACCCCAATGGTTTACCGTATCAACTCGCATACTTCGTAATGGTTGTTGCCTTTACGTATTTCTACACCATGATCCTCTTCCAGCAGCAAAACATCGCTGAGACGCTTCAGCGGCAAGGAGCGTTTATCCCCGGGATACGCCCGGGGCGAGCGACAGACGAGTATCTCACCAAAGTGTTGATGCGCATCACGTTGATCGGGGCCCTTTTCCTCGGTGTCGTGGCGGTCATGCCCTACATTGTGGCGAAGATCACGGGTGTGACGGTTCTCTTCCTGAGTTCGACTTCCCTTTTGATCGTCGTCGGTGTTGCCATTGACACCATGCGGCAGCTCGAGGCGCAGCTACTGATGCGGAACTACGAGGGCTTCATCCGGTAGGAGGCTGTTGGTGGCTGACCGGTGTCACGTGGTGCTGATCGGTCCGCAAGGATCGGGGAAAGGTACGCAAGCTGCGCGCATCGCTCCGCGGCTGCGTCTTGTGCACGTAGCGACGGGCGACCTCTTCCGCCAGCTGATGACCCGCGATGACGAACTTGCCCGGGAGGTGCGAAGTTACTACGATCGTGGAGCGCTCGTTCCGGACGAGTTGACGTTGCGCGTCCTTCTGCAGCGGCTCGATGAGCTCGAGCGTGAGGGTGCGGAGACGTTCAGAGGAGCGCTCCTCGATGGGTACCCGCGAAATCGCGCCCAGGCTGAAGCGCTCGACCAGGTCCTGCGTGAACGGCGAGATAGCATCGCTACGGTGGTTCACCTTGCCGTACCGCGTGCCGTGTTGATCGAACGATTAAGTGGACGTCTCATCTGCCCACAGTGTGGTGCAACCTATCACATCCGGTTTTCTCCACCGAAGACTGCAGGTCAGTGCGATCGCTGTGGTAGTGCGTTGATTCAACGGAGTGACGACACGCCGGAAGCGATTGCGCGGCGACTTGAGACATATGAGCAGCAAACCGCACCACTACTGGACTACTATCGCGCCCGTGGTCTCGTCGTGGACATCGATGGCAATCAGCCAATCGATGCAGTGACCGAGGCGATTCTCGCTGCGCTCGAGCCGCGTGTGGGCGATCCCTCGCGATGTCGATCGTCTTGAAGTCTCCGCGCGAGATCGAGTGCATGAGGCAAGCCGGACGGATCGTTGCGCTTGTGCTTGCGGAGCTCCGTACGGCTGCTCAAGCCGGTGTCACAACGGCGACATTGGATCGGCTCGCATCGGAAATCATCGCACGCGAAGGGGGAGAGCCAGCCTTCCGTGGATACCGGGGATACCCAGCGACCATATGCACGTCGGTGAACGACGAAGTCTTACACGGGATTCCGGGACGGCGGATACTACGCGTTGGAGATCTGTTGAAGCTTGATGTTGGGGTGCGCTGGCAGGGGATGTATGCTGACGCGGCAGTGAGTGTGGTTGTTGGCCGAGGCAGCCAACTCGCTCACCGTCTGGTGGAGGTCGTAGAAGAGGCCTTTTGGGCGGGTTATACGATGGCGAGACCTGGCCGCTACCTTGGAGATATTGGAGCGGCGATTGAGGAGATCGTGCGGCGTAACGGTTTTTCTGTGATTGAAGAGTATGCGGGACACGGCGTCGGCCGTGCGTTACACGAGGAGCCTTCGGTACCGAATCACGCGAATGCAGGCCGAGGGATACTCTTGCGGAGCGGGATGACACTGGCGATTGAACCAATGATCAGTGCCGGAAGTGGGCAGACACTCGTCAAGCGGGATGGCTGGACGGTCGTCACGCGTGACGGGAGCCTGGCAGCACACTACGAGCATACGGTATGGATCTCGGAGTCTGGGCCGGTGATCCTCACGCAATTGTGAGGAAACCGTGGTATACTGCACGTTTGTGATGCGTGCGAGCGTTCGCGCGTGAGCGGGGTGTCGTGTGCCGAAGAAGGACGTTATTGAAGTCGAAGGGACGGTCACTGAGGCGTTACCAAACGCGATGTTTCGTGTGCAACTCGACAATGGCTACGAAGTCCTTGCCCACGTCTCAGGACGCCTGCGGATGCATTTCATCCGTATCTTGCCTGGTGACCGGGTGCGGGTTGAGCTCTCACCGTACGACCTGACGCGCGGCCGGATCACATACCGGCTGCGCGGGCCGACGCGCGAGGAAGAGTAAACGAGGGGGTGAGGAGCAATGAAGGTTT
>DAOTWO010000449.1:0-3087 GCA_034435855.1 Thermomicrobium sp.
TCAGGACGCGTACCGTCGGCTCGAGAGCCCGGACAACGATCGTTACGCCGAAGATCCCCCTGATCTGATAGCGTATTGGCACAGGTGAACGTTCCCAGGGCTGGCCCCCGGGTACACCGCTATCAACAACAAGCGCGAGTGGCTGTCCCTCTGGATCGCGGAACAGCAAGGCCTCACACCCCGCATACTCCCCGCGCTCGATTCCAGGTACGCCGTGTCCATCGAGCCACTCACTCCACCACGCTAGTGCTTCACGGCTGTCAACCCGCAACGCAATACGGGCGATGTCACCGTGCCCCGGTTGATGTGGGGGAAGATGTGACCAGTCAAAGAACGTGACCTCCGTCCCTGGAGTCCCAACTGCATCGGCATAAAACAAGTGATACGCCGACACATCATCCTGGTTGACCGTCTTCTTGACAAGCCGCAGACCAATCACCCGCGTATAGAAGCGCAAATTCTCGGCCGCTTGTCCAGTGACAGCTGTGACATGATGGATTCCCAGCAATGCACCTTCGTTCATCTCTGTACTCCCTTCCGCCGCCACGGCGTGTGTCGAGTGTACCGCTCACGCCAGCTGCATACCGTCGAGTACGCAGCAATACATTGCCCCTGTTCAGGGCTGTCATGACGAAAGGGGCGAATCAGTCGCTCAGTTTCTTGTCCAAAGTGGCATTTCGCTGCTCGCCACACCTGCCCGCGACTGAATCAGTGTCAAGGGTTGCGCTTTCCAAGCTTCCCCGGGGACCATCGCGTCGCCGCGAAGGCAGCGCTCCCTTTCGCACCGCACCGATTGTCATCCGAGCAGCCAGGAAGACACCTCTCGCGTCGCACCAGAGGGACACTGCGTTCCCAGCATGCAGCAGGTGCAGTATCACGAGCGACGTGTCGTCGACGCAGGCAAGGCAGCCCGGCTCAAAACCCTCTGCAAACTCTTCTACGCTCTCTCACCTCGCAGGGGGCCAAACCTTTCAGTATTCTCGCGAGATTGTTTGGTGACCGCCTGCCATCGAGCAATACACCACATACCGTGACCTGATCACGGCCACTCATCACGAACTCGGCACCGTCGTGCAGCCTGGGACGACGCATCGTACAATGCCGTTGTGGAACGTTGCCTCATTCGTATGAGCGCGTTTCGGTCAGATCGCCACGGAGAATCACCTGCGAAGCTCTCGCAGCCTGGCGAGCAAATGAGTACAATAGTTTCAGTATTGCTTTCGGATGGCTAGCAAGATGGGATAGAGGGTATGGACAAGAAGAATCCTTGCTCACCGATTCCGGTCCATTCTCGCCATCCGGCGGTGCGAGCATGGATTTATCTGATGCGCATCGCCTATCGCACCGAGCGGGAGTCTGCTGCATACGCTTACGAATATGGTCTCACGTTCGCCCAGCTCGATGTGATCTTTCACATCGGCAAATGCCCCGGCATCACTCAGCAGGAACTTGCAGAGCGGTTGCTGGTGACACCTGGGAATGTCACCCAACTTCTCCAGCGAATGGAGCGTCTCGGGTTGATCCGTCGTGTCCCTGAGGGACGAGCGAAACGCCTCTACCTGACCGAAAAGGGACAGGACTATTGCGACCGACTGCTGCCGCGTCAGGAGCAGCTCCACATCCAGCAGTTCTCGGGCTTGGCGCCGGAAGAACAGGAGCAGCTCCTCCGCTTGCTGATGAAGCTCGATCGTGCCCAGCGGCGAAAAGTTCGCGCGTTCCGCGAGACGCAGGAACAGCTCTATCAGGAGCGTTCGCACGCCGCGAACGGCTGAGCGGCTCGCCGCTCCACGAGAATCGGATCACCGGGCTGCACGATCCCCGTTCGGAGGACGACCGCGCACACTCCACGCCGCCCGTAGAGCGCCTTAACGAGTTGGGGATGGTACACCCCGACCGTACTACAAGGCTTGTTTTGCGCTGTCACCTCGAGCACGACCGACGCTCCAATGAGCAAGCGATCCCCGGGCTCCAGATCGCTGAGATCCCCTAACCCTTCCACGGTCAGATTTTCGCCCAGGAAGCCCGGCTCAAGCTGAATTCCGAGCGTCTCATTGACCTCGTCCAACACTTCTTGGGCCACAATGGTGAGTTGACGCGTGTTCGGTTCTGGATCGCCACGCTTCTTGTGACGATTTACTGGTCCCGCATGGTAATCCCCAACTACCCCATCCGGGCCGACTTCAATCACCAACCGTCGATACTTCGGCACCCCACCCTGTGGGCTGGAACAGACCGCTACGACTCGCCCCCGCTTGCCCACTCTTGCATCGCTCATGGTGCTCTTCCCCTCCTCCCAAGTCTTTCAAGTGCCTCCTCCAAGGCTGTCATTGCCTCGCTCATCGCCCGATAGATCTCCGTCATCTCGCCGCGCGGCTCGACCCGTCGCCAATCCGTCACATCTGCCCGTGCGAGTTCCTCGAGTGATCGCCCGGTCACCCGCGCCAGTGCGACGAGCGCTGCCCCCCGCAATGACGCTTCCGGATCTGGTGCGAGCACAAGCGTGTGTCCCACCGCGTCAGCCACAATCTGCGTCCAACCCGGTGTTCCGAGTAACGCATTTCCGCTCGCAATGAACACGTCGATTCCTGGCTGAATGCGCAGGAGAAGTTCAACGACGGTCGCGATACGGCAGGCAATCGCCTCGAGCGCAGCACGGAGAATCGCAATGCCATCATGCCCGAGCCGTAATCCAGTCAGCGTTGCGACCGCGTCTACTGGCCAACGTGGACTTCGCTCCCCGGCAATCGTCGGCACCCAGAGGGGTCCGCTCGCACCAGGCTGCTGTTGGCCAACAAGTTCCCAGAGCTCGGGCTCAGGAGGAAGGACAAATCGCCGGCGGATCCAGTCGACAAGATCACCCCCTTCGCTCAGGGCACCACCAGCAAGGACGAAGTCGCTGTCCAATCGGTAGAGCCAGGTACCCCAGGGCGGTTCGACTGGACGTCCACGCCAGAGGACACGCACGGCGCTGGACGTCCCAATCATGATTGTGGCGCGATCAATCCCAATGCCAGCGCTCCCAACGTTGCTGCACGCACCGTCACCCCACGCCGGGTACCATAACGCCCTGGCGAAGCGTGGCCACCG
>DAOTWO010000450.1:0-1561 GCA_034435855.1 Thermomicrobium sp.
GCTCTTGCCCGGCAGCGCAGGCAGAGAGGGCGAGAGCAAACCAACCGAGGAACATGCGCCTACGCATTTAGTGCTCCATTCGCACTACCTCAAGGGTTCGGGCCACTCGACGCGGTACCCACCAGTTCCACTGTCCCAAAAGCCGCATCGTGGCAGGTACCAGCAGCGTGCGCACAATGCTTGCATCCAGGGCGATCGCTAAGGCAATACCGAGTCCTAATGCCTTAATCAGCACGACGTCTGCGGTTACAAATGCGGCGGCAACAACGACGAGAATGACTGCGGCTCCGGTGATGATCCGACCGCTGCGGGCGAGCCCGGTTGCAACTGCGATCCGGTTGTCGCGAGTTTGATCCCATGCCTCACGCATCCGGCTGAGCAGAAAGACCTCGTAGTCCATCGAAACACCGAAGAGGATACAGAACATCACGATGGGAAGCGAAGCTTCGGTGAAGCCGAGTGGCGAGAAGCGGAGTAGTGAGCTGAAGTGCCCATCCTGGAACACAAAGACGAGCGCACCGTAACTCGCAGTGAGACTAAGGACGTTGAGGATGATTGCTTTGAGCGGTAGGAAGACGGATCGAAGGAGGAGAAAGAGCACGATGTAGGTCGCAAGAACGACCGTTAAGGCAGCAGAGGGAAAGGCACTGTACATCCGCTCAACGACGTCGACGATCTCGGCGGTGCCACCATCGACCCAGAGGCGAAGTCCAGGACCGGGGTCCATCCGTCGGATATCGTAGAGCAGCTGCTTGGCGTGATCGCTCGCCGGAAGGCTGTCGGTATAGACGTAGACGGCAGCGAGGCGATCTCCTGCCAATTGCTCGTACGCTCGGCGAAGAATCGGGTCGGGAATCCGTGTGGGATCAGCGTAGAGCATCTGGTATTGTGCCAAGGTAATCCGCGGGTCGATCGTGATAATGCTCGTGATGCTGGTCACTCGCGGATCGGCGGCAAGCCGGCGTGTGAACTCGTAAAGACCGGCAAGGGTCTGCGGGTCGTTGACCGGACCCTCCGTCTCAACAGCGATGATGATAGGCGAAAGCGCACCGTCACCGAACGCGCGCCGGAATTCGTCAAGTGCCTGCCGCGAGGGTGTTGAAGTGGGCAAGATAGTTGCGTCGGGAGAGCTCAGCTCGACATGTCGGAACGGAAGCCCGAAGAGTACAAGTACGACGATAACGGGGATTGCGACCTGCAGAGGACGCTGCATGACGAACTCGGTGATGCCATGCCAAAAGCGCCCGGTTTCTGGTCCTCGGCGGATGACCTGGAGTGCGTCAATCCGCCGGCCGAGGATCCCGAGTAGCGCAGGGAGCAGCGTGAGGCTGGCGCTGATCGCGACGAGGACGACAAGAATGCCCGCAATACCGACAGAGCGCATGAAGAGGAACTCGAAGAAACCAAGCCCGGAAAGACCGATCAACACTGTCAGACCCGAAAAGAAGACCGCCCGACCCGCAGTGGCTGTCGTGCGTGCGACAGCCTGTTCGAGTTCATTGGCAGCGAGTTCCTCGCGGAACCGGCTGACGAGGAAGAGTGAGTAATCAATGGACAGGCC
>DAOTWO010000451.1:0-9025 GCA_034435855.1 Thermomicrobium sp.
TCAGAACGAAGAGTGTTTCAATCCCTCATAGGTACGCTACAAACCGGGTTAAAAGAATTAGAGGCTAATATGAGCATATGTTTCAATCCCTCATAGGTACGCTACAAACCGCATTGTATACGAAGATAAAGAAGCTATCACAAGCTAGTTTCAATCCCTCATAGGTACGCTACAAACAAACTTGGCGGTAGCTTGGCGAAAATTGTCGAAGGTTGTTTCAATCCCTCATAGGTACGCTACAAACTTGATAGAAATAGCGATAAAGAGCTTTATGAACAAGTGTTTCAATCCCTCATAGGTACGCTACAAACTTTACAACAACAAAGAGATGAGTTGGGTGATTACTTGTTTCAATCCCTCATAGGTACGCTACAAACAAAATGCAACAACAATCAGTTGAGGAGGGGTTGGGTAGTTTCAATCCCTCATAGGTACGCTACAAACTTTCCAAAACTCAGCAATGTGATAATAGTATTCAAGTTTCAATCCCTCATAGGTACGCTACAAACAAGATACGTGGCTAACTTTACAAGCATGGAAGGAAGGGTTTCAATCCCTCATAGGTACGCTACAAACATGTGCTTGTAATATATCTCTGGAGATGGTAAATCATGTTTCAATCCCTCATAGGTACGCTACAAACTCAAGTAAATCAGCGTCAAAAGACAAAGGAAGCCATGTTTCAATCCCTCATAGGTACGCTACAAACAAGAAATATCATCTTGCTGGTTGTCGTACAATCAAGGGGTTTCAATCCCTCATAGGTACGCTACAAACACTTGAGTTCTTTAGGACTCCCCGCTGCAATATAGAGTTTCAATCCCTCATAGGTACGCTACAAACGCAAATGGAAAATAGTAAGCATCTTTGTTGTTTGGGTTTCAATCCCTCATAGGTACGCTACAAACTGTTTCTGCTGTTAAAAGTTGGAGCGTATATAAACCTGTTTCAATCCCTCATAGGTACGCTACAAACTTGGATTTAAAAAAGGGGGGCTTCAGATGAAAACGAGTTTCAATCCCTCATAGGTACGCTACAAACGCTTGATGTATCTTTCTTTTGTTAACACAAACGTAGTTTCAATCCCTCATAGGTACGCTACAAACTAGCTTTTGCTACAATCATTCGAGCTTCGTCTTGTGGTTTCAATCCCTCATAGGTACGCTACAAACCTTGTTCACACAGTTAAGTCACTTGCGCATGACGTTGGTTTCAATCCCTCATAGGTACGCTACAAACCTTTGAACGGAGCATTTGTTTCAAAGAAAACACCACGTTTCAATCCCTCATAGGTACGCTACAAACAAGAACAAAAGTTATATCTGGTGTTGTACAAGATGGTTTCAATCCCTCATAGGTACGCTACAAACCAAAGCAGGGCGGTTTTGTTTTTTTTGTGTTAGAACGTTTCAATCCCTCATAGGTACGCTACAAACTTTTTCCAAAAATAATTGTAAAAACAAATTTCTTGAGTTTCAATCCCTCATAGGTACGCTACAAACTCGCTCCAGCAAGCGTATTGCAAGATACACAGATGCTGTTTCAATCCCTCATAGGTACGCTACAAACGAGAGCAAATTTCCAATCGCATCGTCTTGTGGTATGTTTCAATCCCTCATAGGTACGCTACAAACCCAATCCTTCTCATTTTTCCACGTACACTGTTACCAGGTTTCAATCCCTCATAGGTACGCTACAAACTGTTTAATACGTTTTTGTAAAAGAGCACGAATAGCTGGTTTCAATCCCTCATAGGTACGCTACAAACGATTACGCACTGGTCATCCTTCCGAAAGGTTTCCAAGGTTTCAATCCCTCATAGGTACGCTACAAACGTGTTAGCCTTATGATTTTTCTTGACCATTTCATTTGTTTCAATCCCTCATAGGTACGCTACAAACATGCAAATACATCCTGCACCGTTAAATACGCAAGCGGAGTTTCAATCCCTCATAGGTACGCTACAAACTAAGTGGAGGTGTAATCGTTGCAATATCGGTCGGCGGTTTCAATCCCTCATAGGTACGCTACAAACCAATATTGATTTGTTGTTCGTTTGCAATATTTACCATGTTTCAATCCCTCATAGGTACGCTACAAACCTCGCTATGGCTATCTGCTGACTTACGAAAGAGAAACGTTTCAATCCCTCATAGGTACGCTACAAACCCTTCTTGCAATCGCAAATACAGAAGATTATAGAGGGTTTCAATCCCTCATAGGTACGCTACAAACAAAACTGCCCCTTGGGTCAGCATTGTTGTACTCTTGTTTCAATCCCTCATAGGTACGCTACAAACTTAAAGAGAATTACAGAGAAGACTGGGGAAAAGTAGTTTCAATCCCTCATAGGTACGCTACAAACTTTGTTGGAGATAGTTTGTTGCTTCCTCTAGGGGAAGTTTCAATCCCTCATAGGTACGCTACAAACATTAGTTGCTGTTGCTAAAGCTTCATCATATTTTGCGTTTCAATCCCTCATAGGTACGCTACAAACTTGATTTGGTTAAGAAGCTCGATTGTTCGAAACTGGTTTCAATCCCTCATAGGTACGCTACAAACGAAGAAAAAGAGTACAACAACGCCCAACCGAGAGGAACTCGTTTCAATCCCTCATAGGTACGCTACAAACGTAGTTGACCTCACCACCATGGGCGAGTTACCACAATCGTGTTTCAATCCCTCATAGGTACGCTACAAACATTATCACCCTTCTAAGCCTTGGAAGTGATAGCCGGTTTCAATCCCTCATAGGTACGCTACAAACCCCAAACAACCGGAGATACTTGTGTTGATTGACAAGTTTCAATCCCTCATAGGTACGCTACAAACGGACATTGTTCAAGAAATCATATTACAATTACTTATGTTTCAATCCCTCATAGGTACGCTACAAACCAAAATCATCGAATGGTCTTTGTATTTTCTCTAACTCAAGGTTTCAATCCCTCATAGGTACGCTACAAACAAAAGGTATCTCCAAATCCCTATAAAGGGATAAGAGGTTTCAATCCCTCATAGGTACGCTACAAACTTAATCTCGTACTTCATCTGTTCACCACCTACCAAAAGTTTCAATCCCTCATAGGTACGCTACAAACAAGAATTCATCGATGATATGCTTTCATATGCTTCCAACAGTTTCAATCCCTCATAGGTACGCTACAAACTCCAATTCTCGAATTGCTTCCAAAGGTAGGATGTTCGTTTCAATCCCTCATAGGTACGCTACAAACCATCACTGGCGATGTTACACGAAACTGGTTTTATTGTTTCAATCCCTCATAGGTACGCTACAAACAATACTTCCTTCCTGCGTTTTAACTGTTGAAAAGAGTTTCAATCCCTCATAGGTACGCTACAAACCAGTGCTTTTAGTTCAGACACTTACGAAAGTTTCCTGTTTCAATCCCTCATAGGTACGCTACAAACGTGTAAATGCAAATTTCTTAAGTATTTCATCTTGCTGTTGTTTCAATCCCTCATAGGTACGCTACAAACATAGCCATAGCGAGAAAAGTCTGCAGAGCTCGAAAGGTTTCAATCCCTCATAGGTACGCTACAAACTTTATAGCTGACTTCGAATGGCTTATTAGACCTAAGTTTCAATCCCTCATAGGTACGCTACAAACACCTCACACGTGCTGCAACAACACCACGCCAATAAAGTTTCAATCCCTCATAGGTACGCTACAAACCCGAAGCAGTGCAAAAATGCAGGTATCTTTATATGTTTCAATCCCTCATAGGTACGCTACAAACCAAACAAACCGTATCAGGCAATAGAGCAATTACCGGCGTTTCAATCCCTCATAGGTACGCTACAAACAAGGATCATCCATGCTATTTTTTGGTGCTTCGGGTACGGGTTTCAATCCCTCATAGGTACGCTACAAACGCGGTATGCAGTGATATTTACACTTGGCAGAGCATCAACGTTTCAATCCCTCATAGGTACGCTACAAACATCATAGCGCTTAAGTGTAATAACTGTGCTTGACGTTGTTTCAATCCCTCATAGGTACGCTACAAACTGTACTTAAATCGATTTTTTCGATTTGTACCTTTGCACTGTTTCAATCCCTCATAGGTACGCTACAAACAGATGAAAAGGTTGAACAAGAGCAAAAAGAAGAGCTGTTTCAATCCCTCATAGGTACGCTACAAACGTAATTTCAAAGCACGGATAACTTCTCTGGAAGCACTGTTTCAATCCCTCATAGGTACGCTACAAACGCAAAGCGGCACTTGGTATTGCGTTTGGTGCGGTTGGTTTCAATCCCTCATAGGTACGCTACAAACAGGAAGAGTACTATGAACAGATCAGAAAGCAACTCGGTATCGTTTCAATCCCTCATAGGTACGCTACAAACATTATCCAGAAAAGCTATCTTCAACCCGATTTTCTGTTTCAATCCCTCATAGGTACGCTACAAACATATTTGCGGCTAACTGGTTAGAAGACACAAAGAAACGTTTCAATCCCTCATAGGTACGCTACAAACGATAGTGCAAACAAGAAAGTTGTGCTCGGACAAGCGGGTTTCAATCCCTCATAGGTACGCTACAAACTTACTTCGATTGTAATTCTGATACTTTCCTTGTTTGGTTTCAATCCCTCATAGGTACGCTACAAACAGCAATCGAAACGCCTTCCTGCCTTCTTCAATATCGAGTTTCAATCCCTCATAGGTACGCTACAAACCACAGTTTTTAGCAGAGAAAGGAAAAGAGATGGATAAGTTTCAATCCCTCATAGGTACGCTACAAACTACTTATAAAACGAGCGATTAAGTACCCGAACAAGGTTTCAATCCCTCATAGGTACGCTACAAACTCTCCAGTCTGTAAAAACCGCAAAAACGATAAAAATGTTTCAATCCCTCATAGGTACGCTACAAACTTATCAAGAATGCTGGGTTCCTGTGAGATTTGTTTTGTTTCAATCCCTCATAGGTACGCTACAAACTCACTTACATTCCAATTAAAGTTTGTCATAAATGAAGTTTCAATCCCTCATAGGTACGCTACAAACAAAATTCAAGAGCATTGGGAAAGATTTATCGTTGCACTGTTTCAATCCCTCATAGGTACGCTACAAACGTTTAATCAAACAAGTGAAGTACTCTCCGTATCCAAGTTTCAATCCCTCATAGGTACGCTACAAACACGCCCAACCGAAGGGAAATTTCCGGGATTACGGCGGTTTCAATCCCTCATAGGTACGCTACAAACTTTCGGGCAGTCCGAAAGTTTCTTTACAGCAATACAAGGTTTCAATCCCTCATAGGTACGCTACAAACTAGAGCATTTTAGAAGCACAGTGTGTGTTAAGAGCATGTGTTTCAATCCCTCATAGGTACGCTACAAACAAGGGTGAGCCTGTAACATTCTCTGTAACTGCTCAAGGGTTTCAATCCCTCATAGGTACGCTACAAACAGACCAAGCTGGCTGGAAAAGAATCGGTTTCAAAAGTTTCAATCCCTCATAGGTACGCTACAAACTCTAAAATCAATCCAAACTTATTTGCTTCGTTTATAGGTTTCAATCCCTCATAGGTACGCTACAAACAGTTTTCTTTGGTACTAACAGAATTGTTAGGGACAATGTTTCAATCCCTCATAGGTACGCTACAAACGGGTAGTCGGTTCTTTACTTAGTTTCTCATATAAATGTTTCAATCCCTCATAGGTACGCTACAAACTTGTGAAATTCATCTCAAACAGTATTTTTTCGAGTGTTTCAATCCCTCATAGGTACGCTACAAACTAATACTGCACGGGGTGCTTGATCTGTATTCACCGTCGTTTCAATCCCTCATAGGTACGCTACAAACTGGACATTAAAAACGAGTTTCTTGCTCCGATTATAGTTTCAATCCCTCATAGGTACGCTACAAACACGAAAAGTTTCTGGCAAGCGCTTAGCTACATTGCGTTTCAATCCCTCATAGGTACGCTACAAACCAATGGAGTAATCAAAAAGCTCTGCTTAGTTTCGAGTTTCAATCCCTCATAGGTACGCTACAAACAAAAATTGACCTAAAGTTTCATCTTCAAACGATTTACCGTTTCAATCCCTCATAGGTACGCTACAAACTTTTATTAATTACATTCCAAAAGCCGTACCTTGCTAGTTTCAATCCCTCATAGGTACGCTACAAACTGTAGCTTTTGATGATAAATATTTGCAACGGATTCCTTGTTTCAATCCCTCATAGGTACGCTACAAACGCACTCCACACCGCCCGGGCTTCGTTGTGCCCGATGTTTCAATCCCTCATAGGTACGCTACAAACACAGATCGCATCATGGTTGAAAAACCATCTAACGAATTGTTTCAATCCCTCATAGGTACGCTACAAACACAATATATGAACTTTCTGACTTGTTTGCACAATTACGTTTCAATCCCTCATAGGTACGCTACAAACAGAGAGTACGTTGCAATTCTTCGAGCATCGTATTCAGGTTTCAATCCCTCATAGGTACGCTACAAACTATACTTCCAAAGGACAATCAGGCTTTGTCAACGGGCAGTTTCAATCCCTCATAGGTACGCTACAAACTGTAGTGATTGGTATCTTTTTGAGAAAGAGTTGAAGTTTCAATCCCTCATAGGTACGCTACAAACAAGCGAAATAGAAACAATTTATCTAATTTATTTCGAGTTTCAATCCCTCATAGGTACGCTACAAACTTGTAGCAAATTGTTTGATCACTACCACCAAACACAGTTTCAATCCCTCATAGGTACGCTACAAACTATCTTCCGTTACTTTAAAATAGTTAGCTACACAGTTTCAATCCCTCATAGGTACGCTACAAACGTATACCTTACGCACGTACTTATGCGGTTTTAGATGGTTTCAATCCCTCATAGGTACGCTACAAACTCCGTTTGTACATGTTTATCGTTTGAAACCAGAATAGTTTCAATCCCTCATAGGTACGCTACAAACCTACGCACACCTGAAGATCAAGCAAAGCTATACAAGTTTCAATCCCTCATAGGTACGCTACAAACATTATAACAACGTTATCCAACTTCTGAACGAAACAGAGTTTCAATCCCTCATAGGTACGCTACAAACGTTACACCCATTACAAAGTCATCTGAAATCCAATAGTTTCAATCCCTCATAGGTACGCTACAAACCTCCATTGCAAGTGCCCAAAATTTGAAGAGGATTTCCTGTTTCAATCCCTCATAGGTACGCTACAAACTAAAAAATTTGAAGTCAAAATTGCGTTATATGACAGGTTTCAATCCCTCATAGGTACGCTACAAACTTTTTGCAACTGTGCTTACAAATGGTTGATTTTCCAAGTTTCAATCCCTCATAGGTACGCTACAAACAATTACTCTTGTTCCAAATATTTACGAAGATAGCAAGTTTCAATCCCTCATAGGTACGCTACAAACAAATAATGTGTCAGAAATTGGAAAAAGAAAGAGTCAAGTTTCAATCCCTCATAGGTACGCTACAAACTTCTGAGACATCTATCGATGCCTTGCACCCTGCATTGTTTCAATCCCTCATAGGTACGCTACAAACCAATTTGATGCGAATATTGTCGATAGCTTTGCTTTGTTTCAATCCCTCATAGGTACGCTACAAACGATTATTCAACGTTACATTTGTTGAACTGCTCTTTGGTTTCAATCCCTCATAGGTACGCTACAAACGGCATTGAAACTTGAAAAAGGTCAATTAGCTTTAGTAAGGTTTCAATCCCTCATAGGTACGCTACAAACTCTTCGATGCGCCCCTCTAAGGCGCCAGAAGTTTCGGTTTCAATCCCTCATAGGTACGCTACAAACTATATCATTTTTAGGCACGAAAGTCAAGAAACAATTTGGGTTTCAATCCCTCATAGGTACGCTACAAACGCTTGGGGAAATACGAAAATCGTGTCCATTCATAAACCCGTTTCAATCCCTCATAGGTACGCTACAAACTTAGCGCTGTCGGGGGTACTTGCAAAAAAGGGATTTACGTTTCAATCCCTCATAGGTACGCTACAAACACGGTTGTCCAGCGGCGGTTGTAGGAGAGACGAAGAGTTTCAATCCCTCATAGGTACGCTACAAACTGGGTGGGAAAATGGTTTTATGCCCCAGGGAACTAAGTTTCAATCCCTCATAGGTACGCTACAAACCAGGAACAGTGCTCCTTTTCAAGAAGGAAAAAACAGTTTCAATCCCTCATAGGTACGCTACAAACTGAGACTACTTTCGAAACGTTATGCTCATACAAGAGGTTTCAATCCCTCATAGGTACGCTACAAACTTACATTGCATCTGTGGGAAAAATTTCACGAAACAAGGTTTCAATCCCTCATAGGTACGCTACAAACAACAAATCACAAAGTTACTTTCGAAGAACTTATAAGTTTCAATCCCTCATAGGTACGCTACAAACAAAGAGAAGAATTCAGAGATAAGTTTCTTGAGAAAAGTTTCAATCCCTCATAGGTACGCTACAAACGTGGAGAAGAACTTACAAGGGAGGGAAGGAAAATGTTGTTTCAATCCCTCATAGGTACGCTACAAACTTGCTATCGCAAGCACAGAAACTTGCCGAATCACGTTTCAATCCCTCATAGGTACGCTACAAACAAATTTCGTAGCCAACAAACCTAAATTGAGATTTTTAAGTTTCAATCCCTCATAGGTACGCTACAAACGCCATTTGCCAAACAATTGTTGGCTATTAACTGTCTTGTTTCAATCCCTCATAGGTACGCTACAAACGTTTCTTGCAAGTTATAGCAAAAATGCATAGCAAAAGTTTCAATCCCTCATAGGTACGCTACAAACCTATAAACCTCAACAGCAGATTTCTTTACATGTGATAGCTTCAATCCCGCATAGGTACGCTACAAACTTTAGGGATATAGCAAGAGAGATGCAAAAGCAAGGCAGTTTCAATCCCTCATAGGTACGCTACAAACGCGAGAGCTGGAAAAGGAGGTGTGATTATGAATTGCTGTTTCAATCCCTCATAGGTACGCTACAAAC
>DAOTWO010000452.1:0-2545 GCA_034435855.1 Thermomicrobium sp.
CGCTCGCTGCGGTGGTGGCGAACCGTGAGCTGATGGATCGTTGGGAGCCGGGTGCGCACGGCGGGACATACGGGGGGAACGCGGTGGCGTGTGCAGCTGGCGTGGCAACTTTCGAAGTGATGCGCGAGGAAAAGCTGCCAGAGAACGCCGCCCGTATCGGCAGTTACCTCATGACACAGCTGCGCGAAATGCAGCAGGAGTTCCCAGTCATCGGGGAGGTCCGTGGCCTGGGGCTGATGATCGGTGTGGAGCTGGTCAAGCCAGACCGTTCCCCCAACGGCGAGGCGGTTAAGCGCGTCGTACAGCGGGCGCAAGAACTCCGGACGTTACTCATTACCGCTGGCGAGCACGACCAGGTGATCCGCGTCATTCCACCATTGATCATCACCCAAGAGCAGGCGGACGCCTTCTTAGATGTCTTTGCCGAGGCACTGAAAGCAGCGGAGTAAGGAGTAAACAGAACGACCGGCATGTCAGTCAGGGGTCAGTACATTTCTGGGTCGAGTTATTCACGGGGCTGATGGCCCAGTGCTGTCAGCCCCTCTGGAGTCCATAGCCTCTGTTGAGTCGCTTCCCATCCTAAACAACAATGTGATTGAGTTGCTTCCATGGGTTCCGGAGAGCGTTGGGAGAAGCAGGGTCAGGAGGACTTTGATCGGCGGCTTTCCACGGCAGTGTGCTGACTGGTCTGCCAGGTGGCGGGGAACTGCTCCGGTTCAGCCCCACATGACGCGAGTAGACGCGGGCGAAAAAACGCGCGGAGCACCGGGGGACGGAGCGCTCCGCGCGCCAAGGGAAGGGAAGGGATTGGGGTGCGGGTCGGGCAGCGGGGGTGCTCCCCGCCCGACAGTGGTCAGTATACCACTCGTGTTCTGTCGAGTGCAAACCGGCATGATCAGGAGGAAAGTAGCTCCTTCCACTTCGTAGAACGTCACGGAACATTTGTCGTCGACGTGCCGGGGGTGGGCGCCTCAGGACACCCCAGTCGGGAAACGATCAATGCGCGTAACTAGGCGGCTCAAGTGGGAAGAGGTTCCCTTCTCGTGTCGGGTTTGTGTTCGATAACCCGGGAAGAGATGGTGGAGCGACTGGCACGTGAGAACTCCCAGCAGTGACTGACTAGCCTGAGTCCGGAGCAGGTGCCTCCTGCGATGTTTCCGAATAGCTGGAACGTCACATGACTGGCACGGGTGGTGCAGTCAGGAGGTCCGGACCGTTCTGAAGCGGCCGGCAACGCTTCTGAAAGCACGTCTTACGATGGCGTTTCCTGCGGAGTATTTCCTGCTGGGCTGCCGGAGTTGGGACGTGCAGACGCACCTGGATCGGTTGGATCGGTCAATGTGGATGCGGGAGTCACCGGTGCGGTTAGTGTCGAAGGAGCCTGTCCGCGGCGCTCACTCTAAGCGCCTCTGACCAGCACCAGAGTGAGCACATTGGCGTACAGTGGCGCGTGACCCCTCGTCAGGGCTGCTCGCACCTCGCGCAAGGACCGCGCGGCTCCCGCGCGGGCGACCCAGTAGCGTTCCACAATCCAAATGACAACGAGTGCGAGGTAGAGGATCTCGAGCCACACGTACGTGCTCACCCAACGCCCTCTGCTCCCTCTCCTCTGAACTGCGGGGTAGTCGATGACACACGTGGCTGCTCGCTTGAGCTCCGCTGCGGCGTGTCTCATCTTCTACCGTCGAGTCGCACTATCCGGGGCGCCTTTGGAGCACTGCGTGTAAGAGGTCTCCCGACCAGGTGTCACTTTGTCTCTGCGACTACATATGCCGATCTGTACGAGAGAATAGCCTAGGACTACTTGCTGGAGGACATAAGCTACTGTAATAACGTAACGAATACGGGACAAATTATAGGTTTGAACTACGATTGTACAGCCTTCGAGAGTTACTCATAGCGCACATGACCGATTTGGAAGTATTTCGATCGCTCTTCTCGCCCAACGTTCCAGATGATGGCCGCAGTACTAGGACTTGATGGGCAGCTCATCGAACGGACAGGGTTACCGTGTATCTGTTACCGAATCACCTGAGGAGCTTGTCACCCTCTCGTACTGGGCCGATGTAACCGATGTGCATCACGAGATCTGTGCAGCTGGGATGAAGGACACGGAGGATTGAGAAGATGGAGCAAGGCATGCGACATCGACTGGCCACTGATCGTGAGGTGTTCGCCCTCGGAGATCGGCCCGAGCGGCAGTAGCAGGGACCTCACTCAGTTTTAGAAACTCTGCGAGCAATCTTGGAAACTGGAATTGCCGCAGTGGCGCGACCGATCTCCTTCACATCGGATGAACCAGAAGCGCGTCATATGGAGCGCGCGCTTGAGCACCTTCGTGCGGACCTGCGGGCGACTCTGGGGGCACTTGAGTCGGTCGTGCGACGCTCCGCGGTCGGTGTGGCGCGGAGCGCGCTCCGTGTCCAGCAGGTGACACGAGAGATCGATCAGGCGCGGCAGAGTATGGAGTCAGTGACGCGAGCACTCCGCGACGTGCACAGTGGTGTAGAGGAGATCGCGCATGCGGCCGGGCAGGCCACTGCTG
>DAOTWO010000453.1:0-1995 GCA_034435855.1 Thermomicrobium sp.
GGCTGCAGAAAAGATAGGAGATACCTCTATAGCTTCTGAAGGTTATGCTCTACTTTTAGCCTCTTTAAGGTATGGTAGATATTACTTCATATCGCAAGGTCTTGTGACACCTGACAGGGCAGAAACCCTTGTACCTTCTGTTCCTCCTTATAACTTTTGGGAAGAGTGGCTTGAGAGGAAAGTAAAAGAGTTAGGAGGAGAGCGATACTACAAGAGATACCTCAAAAGATTTCACATGGAATATTACTTTATACTGGGCACCTATGGAGAAGACCCAAGGCAAATTATAGCAAGTGCGGTTTATGGAGGGGGAGGAGACAAAATAGATAGAGCTGTAGATGCCTTTATTGACAGGCTTCTATCCTTAGAAAGGGAGTTGCTACAATGAGGAAGCTTCTACTTTTGCTATTGACCTTTACTACCTTAAGTCAGGCTTCTACTATAGCCGAGGTTATAGAGAAAGTGTTTGGCTTAACAGATGCTTATGTGTGGGAAAAGAAAAGGCTAGTCTTACCTTATCCTGGTAACCCTACTAGAGCTTTGTTTGGGTTTGTTCTCTCTGGAAACCCTTCACTTGCTCAGGCTGTTTTATACGACTATGTTTACTATAGGCATCTTCATAGAGGATGTTATCAAGGTAGTGAGGATAGCAAAAGATGGCTTAAACTTCATATAGGAAATTGTAATAGCTTAATTATCTTTTTTGATGGAAAACCTCTTCCTCATTCCCAAAACATAAAAGTGGTAACTTCATCTACTTTACGAAGACCTATAGAGGAAAACCTTACACTATATCTTATACCTGCACTTGCTGTTATAACTGATTCTGTACTTCCCGAGATTGGTTATTCTTTTAATGCCTCTCAAGGGATAACTCCGTCTTTTTCTAAATCTTATAGTGTAAGTGGTTCTCGCAGTGATCCTCTCTCTTCAAAAGACCCTTCTGCAGGCTCTGCAAGTAGTAGCGTTTCTTATTCTTCAAGTATATCTTTTCCTAGTCTGAATGTTGAAGAGTTTACTGTAAGGGTAGATACTTACATAGATGTGAATAAGTTAAAAGCTTTTTTGAAGCAAGAAGACTTATACATAAAAGAAGACTTATACATAACTCCAAAATCTGGGCTTTTTACCTTCATACTTCATGTAAACAACATAAAACAGTTTGAGCATCCTTTAAACATTCCTAAGGTTCAGGCTAAATCTACAGGGGCTGGTGTGGAAATCTCTCAAGATGAATTACTTAAATGGTTTGCTCTTTATAGGCGGTTATCTCAAGGCTTTAACATAGAGGCAGCTTCCATCTATGAGATGCTTAAGTTTGTATCAATAGAGCGTTATGAATATCGTATAGATGTGAGAAATTTACCTGACCCAAGGCTTAAAGAAGCTTATGCCGCTAGCTGTCATGCAGAGTTAATGCTAAAAAAAGCTCATGGCTTGCCTCATTCTCTAGATAGTTTAGAATGCACAAAGGGAAGTCAACTTATAATCAGCACTCTTGCAGAAATTCCTAATCCTGTAGTCGTTATCCAATTACAAGGTCTCAAGGACATATTTACAATAGATGATGTAAAAGCCCTTGTAGAAACCTTAAAGAAAGATCCTGTTTTTGTTGAAAAAATGAGTAGAGATATCCTAGATAGAAGAGTACCTTTTAAATTCTTCACTTTTACTAAAACTTACACAAGCCAGTAGGCATCTACCTACTGGCTTTTTTCTTGAAGCTTTCCTTCCAGGAGTTTTTTCAACCAATTTGCTTGAGAGCGATTAGCAATCTCTTTGTTTTCTTTATCTTGGTGGATATACTCTGCTAAAGCCTTATAATTAAGACTTTCCGCTGTATAACATACTGCATCCTTAAACTCCATACAGATAAAGAAAGGTTTAATCCCATCCCCACATACAGTCAAGTAAGGATTAATCTTAACAATAGGGTTCTTACTTAAGAAGTCCTCTATATCTTCCTTTGAAAGACAGTGCAGTCTGTAAAGCATT